>JBKJTQ010000144.1:0-8193 GCA_046589895.1 Sphingomicrobium sp. | reverse complement strand
TGGCCGGTGAGGTTCGAGGCCATGAAGTTCACGTTGTCGGTCAGGTCCTTCCACGTGCCCGAGACGCCCTTCACGTCGGCCTGGCCGCCCAGCTTTCCGTCGGTGCCGACTTCCTTGGCGACGCGGGTCACTTCGCCGGCGAAGGTGTTGAGCTGATCGACCATCGTGTTGATGGTGTTCTTCAGCTGCAGCACCTCGCCCTTCACGTCGACCGTAATCTTCTTCGACAGATCCCCCGAGGCGACCGCGGTGGTCACTTCGGCGATATTGCGCACCTGCCCGGTTAGGTTTGCCGCCATCAGGTTCACATTGTCGGTGAGGTCGGCCCACGTTCCGCCGACGCCTTCGACCTTGGCTTGGCCACCGAGCCGCCCCTCGGTGCCGACTTCGCGCGCCACGCGCGTCACTTCAGCGGCGAAGCCGTTGAGCTGATCGACCATGGTGTTGATGGTGTTCTTGAGCTCGAGGATTTCGCCCTTGACGTCGACCGCGATCTTCCGCGACAGGTCGCCGTTGGCCACCGCAGTGGTCACCTCGGCGATGTTGCGCACCTGCCCGGTCAGATTGTCGGCCATGAGGTTGACGTTGTCGGTCAAGTCCTTCCACGTTCCGGCGACGCCGGGCACTTGCGCCTGACCGCCGAGCCGGCCCTCGGTCCCGACCTCGCGCGCGACGCGGGTCACTTCGGATGCAAACCCATTGAGCTGATCGACCATGACGTTGATGGTATTCTTGAGTTCGAGGATTTCGCCTTTCACGTCGACGGTGATCTTCTTCGACAGATCGCCCGAAGCGACCGCGGTGGTGACCTCGGCGATGTTGCGCACCTGCCCGGTGAGGTTGGCGGCCATCGAGTTCACATTTTCAGTCAGGTCGCGCCAGGTGCCCGCAACGCCCTCGACCCGCGCCTGCCCGCCGAGCTTTCCGTCGGTGCCGACCTCGCGCGCGACGCGGGTAACTTCGGATGCGAACGAATTGAGCTGATCGACCATCACGTTGATCGTATTCTTAAGCTCGAGAATCTCGCCCTTCACATCGACGGTGATCTTCTTCGACAGATCGCCCGACGCGACCGCGGTGGTCACTTCGGCGATGTTGCGGACCTGCCCGGTAAGGTTGGCGGCCATCAGATTGACGTTGTCGGTGAGGTCTTTCCAGGTTCCGGCCACACCCTTGACGTTGGCCTGCCCGCCCAATTTACCCTCGGTCCCGACCTCGCGCGCGACTCGGGTCACTTCCGACGCGAACGAACCGAGCTGTTCGACCATTGTGTTGACGACCTTGCCGATGCGCAGGAATTCGCCTTTCAGCGGGCGGCCATCGATCTCAACAGCCATCGATTGCGAAAGATCGCCCTTCGCCACGGCGCCGATCACGCGCGCGACTTCGGTGATCGGCTGGACCATGTCGTCGATGAGGTCGTTGAACGCGCGCAAATTGGTGTCCCAGCCGCCGGTCGCGCCGCGCACCTTGGCGCGATGGCCAATCTTGCCTTCCTTGCCGACGACCTTGGACAGGCGTTCGAACTCTTCGGTAATCTGCTGGTTAAACGAGACCGCCTCGTTGAACAGGATCGCGATTTCATTGTTATCGTGCGGGCGGTCTTCGGGAAGGCGGGCCGTAAAATCGCCGCGCCGCAATTTGCGTAAGGCGGCAATCAGTTCCTGCCGGGAAACGCCATAGTCCGGCTCACGCTCTTGCCTCTTCAAGCCCATCTCCATCGAAGTGTGCAGGAGCGCAAATGCCACTCCCCCGCTCACGGAAGTCTCGTCAAACGAAGCCGTTCCATCGGCAGGCGTTTTTTACGCGGCTGTTGCAGATTGGCGACGCGCATAGCCACTTGTTGGAATGGTCAAGATACGGAACTTGCCCGCCGCCCCGCGACTTGATCCGGGGTGAAGATCGCCACCTACAATGTGAACGGGATTAATGGGCGGCTCAATGTGCTGCTGCGCTGGCTCGACCAAGGACAACCCGACATCGTCACGCTCCAGGAATTGAAGGCGGCCAACGCCCGTTTTCCCGCCGAAGCCATCGCCGCAGCCGGCTATGAGGCGATCTGGCATGGCCAGAAAAGTTGGAACGGGGTAGCGATTCTCAGCCGCTGCGGGACGCCCGTCGAAACGCGGCGCGGGCTTCCCGGCGATCCCGACCCGAGCCAGAGCCGCTACCTTGAGGCCGCGGTCAACGGCGTGATCGTCGCTGCGCTCTATCTGCCTAACGGCAATCCGCGCCCCGGCCCCAAGTTCGACTATAAGCTCGCCTGGTTCGCGCGGCTTCACGCCCACGCCGCCGCGCTTCTCGCGAGCAAGGCGCCGGTGGTGCTGGCGGGTGACTTCAACGTCATGCCGACCGAGCTCGACGTCCATAAGCCCGAGCGCTGGATCGACGACGCCCTGTTCGCGCCCGAGGTGCGCGAAGCTTTCGCCGCCCTCGTCGCGCAAGGCTGGACCGACGCGCTGCGCACGCTTCACCCCAACGAGCGCATCTACACCTTCTGGCATTATTGGCGCCGATCGTTCGAGCGCGATGCCGGGCTGCGGATCGACCATTTGCTGCTCAGCCCCAGGCTCGCCAAGCGGCTGATCGCTGCGGGTGTCGACCGCGCGCCACGCGGATGGGACAAAACCAGCGACCATGCCCCGACGTGGGTCGAGCTCAAAGACGGCTGAACCAGGCCAGGGTTGAGTTTCGCCGCCCCTCGCCTAGACCAACCCGATGGCGATCTCCCCGACCCAGATTCGTCTCGAACGACTTGCCGGACTGGTGCTGATCGGCGCCGCGGGCGCGGCGCTGATCCTCGCCAACGGACCCTTGGCCGATGCTTACCATCATGCGCTCGAGGCGCGAATCGGCCCGGTCATGCCGCGCCACGGGGTGATGAGCATCCACCAATGGATCGCCGACGCGCTGATGGCGTTCTTCTTCCTGCTCGTCGGGCTCGAGGTGAAGCGCGAATGGTATCAGGGGCAGCTCGCCACCCCCGCCGAGCGCCGCCTGCCAATCATCGCCGCGGTGGCGGGGATGGCGGTTCCCGCGCTCGTCTACCTCGGCTGGACGAGCGGCGACCCGGCGCTGGTCAACGGCTGGGCGATCCCCGCGGCGACCGACATCGCCTTTGCCATCGGAGTGCTCGCGATCCTCGGCCGCCACGCCCCTTCCGCGATCAAGCTGTTGCTCGTCACGCTGGCGATCATCGACGACATTGGCGCAGTGATCGTCATCGCCATCGCCTACACCGCCGATCTTGATCGCGCTGCGCTGATCGGGGCTTTGGCGGTTGCAGGGGCGATGGCGGCCTTGGGTCAATATGGGGTGCGGCGCTTGTGGCCCTTTCTGCTCGGCTTCATATTGCTTTGGATGCTGACCCTCGCGAGCGGGGTCCATGCGACGATCGCCGGGGTGCTCGCCGCGCTGGCCATCCCGCTCGGCAAAGGCGAGGGCCATTCGCCGCTGCGCAGGCTCGAACATACCATCCACCCGTGGGTGATGTTCGGGGTCGTGCCGCTGTTCGGCTTCGCCTCGGCCGGCGTCGCGCTCGACGGCGGGATCGGTGCGCTCGCCGCGCCGCTCCCGCTCGCCATCCTGCTCGGGCTGTTCCTCGGCAAGCAGCTCGGCGTGTTCGCCGCGATCTACGCGGTCGTCCGAACGGGACTTGCGCCGATGCCGCGCGGGACCAACTGGCGCCAATTGTGGGGCGCGGCGACGTTGTGCGGAATCGGCTTTACGATGAGCCTGTTCATCGGCGCGCTGGCCTTCCCCGCCGACCCCGCGCTGGTCGAAGCCGCCAAGATCGGCACGCTGGCGGGATCGCTGCTGTCGGCGCTCGCCGGCTATTTCATCCTCCGCACCGCGCCATCGGCCGAATCGGCGGGGGAGGACGAAGACGAATGCTGCGAACTATTCGCCGCCGACGAGCCCGACTAGCGCCAGCCGCGCCGTTGCGCCGCGACCTCGCCCGCCGCGTCGAGCGGGTCACCCACGATCATTTCATCGACCAGCACGGCGAGGCGCGGTTCGCCACCCGCCGCCATGCGATAGTCGCCTGATGCTGCACCGCTCGACCCGTACAACCCCTCGATCCGCCATTGCTCGCCCTCGCGACAGGCCAGCCCCGAGGCCGAATCGCCGCTGAAGCTGCGACACAAACTGCCTTGCCGGTTGCGGAACGTGAGTCCGATCCGCAATGGTTCGCCGCGTTGGTCATTGCTCGCCAGTTGGCGGTCGAGCGCCTGATCGAGCGCCGCCGCGGCAACCAATTGCCCGCCTTCGATCGTCACCGGGGCGTCGCGTCCGCCGCGTCCTCCGGCCATCGTCCCGAGGCCAAGACCGACCACCAGAGTCGCAGCAATCGCGGCCCATTGCGGGAGCCCCGCCGGTGCGCGTCTCGCTCGATCGGCGCGCTTGGCGGCGAAGTCGACAACGTCGCTGCGCGCGGTCATAACTGGCGCAAACGCCGCGCGCAGCCCTGACGCCATCGCGCGATGCGCCTCGGCCTCGGCGGCAAGCGCCGAATCGCCCGCGACGCGCGCTTCGACCCGCGCCGCGGCGGCGGGGGCCAATTCGCCGTCGAGCCAGGCGAAGAATTCCTCTTCCTCAGTCATTGTCCGTCTCTCCAAGCAGCGCCAACAGCGCTTTGCGCCCGCGCACCAACCGGCTCGACACGGTGCCGATCGGCAGGTCGAGCGCTTCGGCGGTTTCGCGATAGCCCAGGCCGTCGATCACGATCAGTGCGACCACTTCGCGCTGCTCGGCGGGCAGAAGCTCGAGCGCCGCCATGGCCCGTGTCAGATCGATCGCCGCCTCGGTTCCCGGGCGCGGGTCGAAGCCGACCGACGCGCCTTGTTCTTCGGCGACAAAGCGCGCCGCGTGTCGTCCCCGCGCGCGCACCGTGTCGATCCACAGGTTGCGCGTGATCCGGAACATCCACGAATCGAACCGCGTTCCGGCCCGCCACTGCGCCGCGGATCGCATCGCCCGCTCGGCGGCGGACTGGACAAGATCGTCGGCATCGGCTGCATTGCGACTCAAGGCGAAGGCAAAGCGGCGCAGTCGCGGCCAATGCGCGCGCAACTCGCGGTCGAACTCCGATTGTGTCGCCATGGCACCTCATGCGGATGAAACGAGCCCCGCCGTTCGTTTCATCCGTAGCAGATAGATAAAAGGAGATCGCATGGCCACTCGCTTGTCCCAAGCCTTGCTTGCCGCATTTGCCTTGGTCGCGGCTCCCGCAACGGCGCAACTTCTTCCTGGGGGCGTGGGCGGTACGGTCGGCGGAGTGACGGGTGTCGCACGCGACCTGACGCGCGCCCTGCCCGGCGGCGAGCAAGCCGCGCATCACCAGCAGCAGCGTTCGATCGTTGACGGGGCATTCGACCGAGTGTCGACGCTGGCTTCGTCGGTCGCCGGTGCGCCCGGCGCGCTACTCGACCTGCGCGCGCTTCGCCTATCGACGCTGATCCGGCAGAACCGCGCCGAGCTTGACCGCGACGGTGCCGGCAATCCGGTGCGGCGCGAACGCCTGGTCGCGATCGAGCCCGATCCCGCGGGTCTCGCCGCGGCACAACGCGCGGGTTTCCGGGTGATCGCGGACCAACGGGACGCAGGGCTTGGCGTACGGCTGGTGCTCCTCGCCGTCCCGTCGCGGTCCAACCCGCGCCAGGCGTTGGACGCGCTGCGCCGCGCGGCGCCGAGCCTCGATCTGGATTTTGACCATATTTACGAGCCCGCAGGGGGAATGCTGTCGCCAACCATGGCAGCGATTGCGATCGGCGCGGCGAGCTTCTCCGCCCCCGGCAAGCGGATCGCGATGATCGACGGCGGGGTCGCCTCGCACCCCTCGATGGCGCGCGCCTCGATCGAACAAAAAGGCTTTTCCGGCCCCGCCGCCGCCACCGGCCATGGCACGGCGGTGGCATCCTTGCTGGTTGGCGACCAGGGCCCGTTCCGCGGCGCGGCGCGCGGTGCAAGCCTGTTCGTCGGCGATATTTACGGTGGCAATCCCGCCGCCGGATCGGCCTCGACCATCGTCCGCGCGCTTGGCTGGGCGGCGGCCAAGCGCCCTACGGTCATCACCATGAGCCTGGTCGGACCCGCCAATCGCGCGATCGAACGCGCCGTGTCGATCTTGCGCGGGCGCGGGATCATGATCGTCGCTGCGGTCGGAAACGATGGCCCGGCCGCGCCGCCGCAATATCCGGCGAGCTACGACGGCGTGGTCGCCGTCACCGGCGTCGATTCCAGAGGCCGGGCCCTGATCGAAGCGGGCCGGGCGCGCCATCTCGACTTTGCCGCGCCCGGCGCCGAACTCGCCGCCGCGCTCCCCAGCCAAGGCTATGCCGTGGTTCGGGGCACGAGTTTCGCCGCCCCGCTTGTCACCGCACGGCTGGTCGCAACCGGATCGCTGCCCGCGCTCGCCGCCGAGGCGCGGCCCGGCAAGGGCAAGGTCGGTCGCGGGATCGTGTGCGCGGCGTGCGGCGTCGAACCGCGCAGCGTTGGGGCGAAATAATTTTCTTCGCGCGCCGGGATGAAGCGCGATGCGGCGGTCGTTGCCTTTGCGAAGGGGCAAGCATCCGCCCTGAAGCTTGGAGAAAGACCATGAAGACCCTGATCGCACTTTCGCTGCTCACCGCCGCGACCGCCGCCGTCCCCGCCCAGGCCCAACTGCTCGGCGGCGCAGGCGGCGCGCTTGGCGGCATTGCCAATGGCTCGCTTGGCGGCAGCGGCGGGCTTAGCGGAACAATCAACGGCGCGCTCGGCGGTAGCGCCTCGAACGGCCTCGGCTCAATCAGCGGGAGCGTCACGCGCAGCATTACCGGGTCGGTGAGCGGCAGCGCATCGTCGTCGCGCTCGGTCGATACACGCAGCGGCTCGGCGAGCGGCAGCGCCGGCCTCGCCGGAACCGTCGATGGCGCCACCAACGGTCTCGCCGGAAGCGCCAGCGGCAATGGTAGCGCCAGCGGCAACGCGCAGCTGATTGGCACCGATGCGGTAGAGTCGGCCGTCGGCGCCGCTCGCGACCGCGCCAGCAGCAGCGTCGGAAATGCTCGTGATCGCGCCACCTCGACCGTCGGCGCCGCGCGCGGACGCGCCAGCGGCGCGGCCAATGCTGCGGCCAACGCCGCCGGCAATGCCGCCGGCTCGGTCAATGGCTCGGCCAGCGGCAGCGCGTCGGGCTCGGCGAGCGGTTCGGCTAATGGCGCGGCCGACGCCAGCGACGACTAACCTTCACCAATCCCCAGCCCGGGCCCGTCTCCACGCGGAGGCGGGCCCGTTTTTTTCTCATGGTTTAGAGCTTCTCGGTCAGTTCGGGGACGATTTTGAACAGGTCGCCGACGAGGCCGAGGTCGGCGACTTGGAAAATCGGGGCGTCTTCGTCCTTGTTAATGGCGATGATGACTTTCGAATCCTTCATTCCCGCAAGATGCTGGATCGCGCCCGAAATGCCGATCGCGATATAGACGCCGGGGGCGACGATCTTGCCCGTCTGGCCGACCTGATAATCGTTGGGCGCATAGCCCGCATCGACCGCGGCGCGGCTCGCCCCGACCGCGGCGCCGAGCTTGTCGGCGAGTGGGTCGAGCAAGGAATGGAATTGATCCGAGGAGCCGAACGCGCGCCCGCCCGAGACGATCACCTTGGCGCTGGTCAGTTCGGGCCGCTCCGACTTCGACAGGTCGGCCGAGACGAACTCGGCCTTGCCCGACGCAGCGCCCGCATCGACCGCCTCGACGGTACCGCTGCCGCCATCACGCGCGGCTTTCTCGAAGGCGGTGCCGCGCACGGTGATGACCTTCTTGGCGTCGCTCGACTTGACCGTGGCGATGGCGTTGCCGGCGTAGATCGGGCGGGTGAAAGTGTCGTCGCCGTCGACCGAGAGGATGTCCGAAATCTGCATCACGTCGAGCAAGGCGGCGACGCGTGGGGCGACGTTCTTGTCGGTGGTGGTCGACGAAGCGAGGAAGGCGTCATGGTTCGCCATCAGCGCGGCGACGATGGGGGCGACATCCTCGGCGAGCTGGAGCTCGAGATGCGCGCCGTCCGCGACATGGACTTTGCCCGCGCCGGCAATCTTTGCCGCCGCATCGGCGACCGGGCTGACGCCCGATCCGGCAACCAGCAGATGAACCTCGCCCAGTTGCGCCGCGGCGGTGACCGTCGCCAACGTCGCATCCTTGATCGCGCCGCCTTCAT
>JBKJTQ010000137.1:0-3018 GCA_046589895.1 Sphingomicrobium sp. | reverse complement strand
GAACGGGCGAGGCCTGGCGAAGAAGCCGCCAAGGTGGTGCATCGGGTGGCGCGCGACGGTGCCGGCGAGATCGGAGCCTTTGATGTGCTTAGTTTCAAACAATCCGAGCAGGTCAGGAACTTGACCACCTAAGTCTGACCAATCCGCCTGTTCAGCCACTTGCCTCAGCCGGGCAACAAATCCCTCGAACAGATCGCTGGCGACAAGGAGTTTTCCCCCAATTGGGATGCCAAGTTCACTGAGTCGCGCATCCGAAGTTGAGGTTTCGGCCGCGCCCCTTCCCGGATCGGAGTAAAGGTTGAAAAGGTAGTAATCGACTTCCGGCCCATACGCGATCCCCTGGTTGACCGGGATCGTCCACGGTGTCGTCGTCCAGATGACCGCATGTGCGCCGACCAACTCAGCAATCGGGCTTTCGACAATCTCGAACGCGACGTCGATCTGGGTTGAAACGATGTCCTCATATTCGATCTCGGCTTCGGCCAGCGCGGTCTTTTCGACCGGGGACCACATCACCGGCTTGGCGCCGCGGTAGAGCTGGCCGCTTTCCGCGAACTTCATCAACTCGGAAACGATCGTCCCCTCGGCCTCGTAATTCATTGTAAGGTAGGGCTTGTCCCATTGCCCGCCGATGCCGAGCCGCTTCAATTGCTCGCGCTGGGTGTCGACCCAATGCTGGGCATAAGCGCGGCATTCGGCACGGAATTCGGGGAGCGGAACGTCATCCTTATCGAGCTTCTTCTTGCGATATTGCTCCTCGACCTTCCACTCGATCGGCAGGCCGTGGCAGTCCCAGCCGGGCACATAGGGCGCATCCTTGCCGAGCAAAGTCTGCGTCCGCACTACCATGTCCTTGAGGATGTGGTTCAAGGCATGACCGATGTGGATGTCGCCATTGGCGTAGGGCGGGCCGTCGTGGAGGATGAATTTTGCGTGACCCGCGCGCGCCTTGCGCAGCTGGCCGTAGGCGTCGTCGGCCTGCCACTTGGCGAGGATTAGCGGCTCCTTCTGCGGCAATCCGGCCTTCATTGGGAAGTCGGTGTTTGGCAGGAAGACGGTGCTTCGGTAATCGGGTTTTTGCGCTGCGTCAGACATTGCGCGCGGCTCTAGCGGGTGGGGACCAAGATGCAAACCTTCGTCATTCCCAGTCGGCAAAGCCGTCACCCCGGGCTCGACCTGGGTCCACCTTACCACCGGAGAAAGAAGGTGGATCCCGGCTCAAGGCCAGGATGACGGATAAAGCAGCCGTCGCGCCTCCGCCGCATCCTGATCCATCTGGCACTTCAGTGCCTCAAGGTCGTCGAACTTCATCTCTGGGCGAAGATAGTGACGCAACCCGACTTCGATGGTGCGCCCGTAAAGGTCGCCGTCGAAATCGAACAATACGACCTCAAGCAGCTCCTTCGGCGGATCGAACATCGGACGCACGCCGAGGCTCGCCACCCCGTCATGCTCGGCGTCGTCGTCGGTCCGCACCCGGACCGCGTAAATGCCATAGGCGGGACGCTGGTAGGGGCCCATTTCGACATTGGCGGTCGGCCAGCCGAGTTCGCGGCCGCGCTTGTCGCCGTGGACTACGATGCCCTCGATCGCGAACGGGCGCGTCAGGAGGCGGGTCGCGGTGCCCGGGTCGCCGGCCTTGAGCGCATCGCGGATGCAGCTCGACGAGACCGGCTCTCCGTCGAGCGAGACCGGCGCGACAGTCTCGGCGCTTATGCCATGCGCCGCTCCAAGATCGCGCAGCACCGCGGCATTGCCGCCGCGTCGCGCGCCGAAAGTGAAATCCTCGCCGGTGACGACCCCGCTCGCGCCGATCCGTTCAGCGAGCAAGTCACCGACGAAATCCTCGGCGCTGGTCGCGGCGAGCGCGGCGTCGAACCCGAACACCAGCATCGCGTCAGCACCGGCAGCAGCGAACATCCGCTGACGCTGATCGAGGCTGGTGAGGCGGAACGGCGCGGTGTCGGGCTTAAAATGGCGCACTGGATGCGGGTCAAAGGTCGCGACGATGACCGACCGCCGCTCATGCGCGGCGCGCGCCACCGCCCGACCGACCACCGCCTGGTGACCAAGGTGGAAACCGTCGAAATTGCCCAGCGCGATGATCGCGCCGCGCAAGGCCCGGGGGAGCGGCTGGTCGAGGGTCAGGAGTTGCATTGTCCGCTGCCCTAATGGGTGCAAAGGAAAGCGGCAATCCGCACACCCGTCATCCCGTCTTTGACCCGGGATTCGCCTATTTCTTTCGTGCCAAAGGAAGGCAGGCCCCGGATCAAGTCCGGGGTGACGAGGGGCGCTTGACTCGCACGGCGCGACTCCATAGAGGGCGCCTATCCCGTTTTTCGGTCTTCCGGCGGCGCATCGTTGCGTGCGCCTTATTTCCGTTAAACAGGGTCAACGCGTCGAGATGGGGTGGTCGGGTGCCCGCTACCCTGTGGAGCTAGGAGAAGATATTCATGGCACGTATCGCGGGGGTCAACCTGCCCACCAATAAGCGCGTCGTGATCGCGCTGACCTACATCCATGGCATTGGCAACACCAAGGCGCAGGAAATCACCACCAAGCTGAGCATCGCCGCCGAGCGTCGCGTTCAGGACCTGAGCGATCAGGAAGTGCTCCAGATCCGCGAAGCAATCGACGCCGACCATATGGTCGAAGGCGATCTTCGCCGACAGACGGCGATGAACATCAAACGGCTGATGGACCTCGCCTGCTATCGCGGCCTCCGCCATCGCAAGGGCCTGCCGGTCCGCGGCCAGCGCACGCATACCAATGCGCGCACCCGCAAGGGCAAGGCCAAACCGATCGCGGGCAAGAAGAAGTAGTCCTTCGAGACGCGCCTTCGGCTTCGCTCAGCCGCTCCTGAGGATGAGCGGAAACTGTTTCAGATTTTGGGATTTCCATTCATGGCACAAGCACCCCAGCGTCTTCGCCGTCGCGAGCGCAAGAACATCACTTCCGGCGTCGCGCATGTGAACGCCAGCTTCAACAATACCATGATCACGATCACCGACGCGCAGG
>JBKJTQ010000243.1:0-4135 GCA_046589895.1 Sphingomicrobium sp. | reverse complement strand
TTAGCGATCATGCTGCTGTGGGCAGCGGTGATCGACATCCGGACCCGCACCATTGCCAATGGTCTGAACATCGCAATCGCGTTGATGGCGCCGTTGTTCTGGTGGTCGATGGGGGTCGAATTGTGGCCCGACGCCGCGATCCGCATCGGCGTCGCGATCGCGGTGTTCCTGCTGTTCGCGCTTGCCTTCCATTTGGGCGCGATGGGCGGGGGTGACGTCAAGCTCGCCGCCGCGCTCGCTTTATGGTTCGCGCCTGGCGACACCTTGTTCCTGATCGTGCTGATGTCGCTCGCGGGCGGATTGCTCACGCTGATCGTGATGATCGAGCATCGCATCAAGAAAAACGAAGGCCGTCCTGAGGTGCCGTACGGCGTCGCCATATCGTTCGGCGGTTTGTGGTTACTCACCCAACGCTTTCTTAACCATTTTGCCTGATGTTCACCAACATCAAGGGGACCCTTTAGGGGAGGCGTAATCGCCATGGACGTGAAGAAAGTCGCGCTGCTCATTGGAGCGCTGGTCATTGCGGTGGTTACCGCGGTCATGGCCAAGAACATGTTTACCGGAGCGGGCGCCGATGCGGCGTCGGCGGCACCGGCGGTGCCGATGGGGCCGAAGGTGCTGGTGGCGCGCAAGGCGCTCCCGGTCGGTACGATCATCGATGCTGAAAGCCTCGCCTTCCAGGCATGGCCGCAGGAACTCGTCCAAGGGGCTTATTATACCGAGGGTTCGCCCGAAGGAAACGTCGCCAAGATGATCGGGACTGTTGTCCGCAACCCGATCACCGCCGGTCAGCCGATTACCAAAGGTGCGCTCGTCGGTCCCAACGATCGCGGCTTCCTTGCCGCGGCGCTCGGGCCGGGCATGCGTGCCGTCACCGTGCCCGTGTCGGTGACGAGCGGCGTCGCAGGCTTCATTTTCCCGGGCGACCGGGTCGATATGGTCCTCACCCAGACCGTCACCGGCGGCGGCGAAGGCAGCGCGCTCAAGGTCTCCGAAACGATCATTCGCAATTTGCGAGTGCTCGCCACGGACCAGCGCATCGACGAGAAGAATGCCGAGGGCAAGACCGAGGTGAGGACCTTCGCCTCGATCACCTTCGAAGCCACGCCGCGCATCTCCGAAAAAATTGCAGTCGCCCAGTCGCTCGGCACGCTGAGCCTGGCGCTGCGCTCGATCGCCGACAATACCGCCGAACTCGAGCGGGCTGTCGCCGCGGGTGAAGTGCGGGTCCCGGCCGGAACCAATGCAACCGACGAACGCCGCATGCTGCTCGCAATCGCCAATCGTCCGGTCGATAATAATACGACCTACACGACCGGCGGTGACGTCTCGCGCTTCCAGCGCCGTTCGATCCCGTCGCAAAGCGCTTCACCGGTCGAACAGGCCGGGGATTCGATGAGCAAATTCGCTACGGCGATGATGCGCGGTGTCGCGCCGGCCGCCCCTGCCAATGCAGGCGCTGGGCCCGTCGTCACCGGACCGTCGGTGCGCGTTGCTCGCGGCAATAATGTCACGATCGTTCCGGTGGGAGCTCGTTAAGATGACCAGCAAGAACATCCGCCGCCACGCGCGCTGGGGCACTGCCCTCGCCGTATTGGCCATCGGCCTCGGCACTGTCGCCGTCGCCGCTCCCGCTGTCGCCGCCGCCGCGCAATCCGCGCGTCCGTCGGAAACGCTCAACCTGTCGCAAAACACCGGCACTTTGGTGCGCCTGTCGTCGCCCATGTCCGACGTGTTCGTCGCCAATGACTCGATCGCCGACATCCAGGTGCGCTCGTCGACACAGCTTTATGTGTTCGGCAAGGCGTCGGGAGAAACGACAGTCTATGCGACCGACAAGGCGGGCCGCGTGGTTTATGCCGCCAACGTCCGCGTCGGCACCAATGTCGGCTCGGTCGATGAAATGCTGCGTCTGGCGATGCCTGAGGCGACCATTCAGGCAACCCCGATGAACAATCTCGTGTTGCTTACCGGCACGGTCGGCTCGCCCGACGACGTGTCGGAAGCGCAGCGTCTCGTCCAAGCCTATGTCGGCAGTGGCACGCAGGTCGTCAGCCGACTCCGCTCGGCCACCCCGCTCCAGGTCATGTTAAAGGTCAAGATTGCCGAAGTCAGCCGTAGCCTGGTGCGCCAGCTCGGCGTCAACTTGATCGGCCAAGACAGTAAACCGGGCGGAACATTCTTCGGCATCGGTCAGGGAAATCCCGGTAGCTTGGGCGACCCAGCGAGCGGCGCTCCTCGCAGCTTCAACTTTGCCGGCTCCGGAACCACGCTTGGCCTTGCCGGCAAGCTGCTCGGACTGGATCTGCTGGGGACGCTTGACCTCGCCGAGGGCGATGGCCTGGTGACGACTCTAGCCGAGCCGAATCTGACCGCTCTGTCGGGGGAAACCGCAAGCTTCCTCGCTGGCGGCGAATATCCGATCCCGATCGCGCAACAACAAGGCGCCATCTCGGTCGAATATAAATCCTATGGCGTCGGCCTTTCGTTCACCCCCTTCGTGCTCGCCGACGGCCGCATCTCGATGCGCGTCCGTCCCGAAGTCAGCGAACTGTCGAGCGAAGGCTCGGTCCGGATGAACGATACGATCGTCCCGGCGCTGATCACGAGGCGCGCCGAAACCACGGTCGAACTGGGTTCGGGTCAAAGCTTCATGATCGCCGGCTTGCTGCGCAACAGCAATACCAACAATGTCGACAAGGCGCCGTTCCTCGGCGACCTGCCGATCCTTGGCGCGCTGTTTCGCTCGACCAAGTACCGCCGCGCCGAAACCGAATTGGTGATCATCGTCACGCCCTATCTGGTGCGTCCGGTGTCGGGGCAGCTCGCGCTCCCGACCGATGGCTATCGCGCGCCCAATGCCGGCGAGATGATCTTCGGCGGCCACACCTACAAGCGCCGTCCGATATCGGCGACGACGGTGACCTCGTCGGGCGTCGCCCCTGTCTCGCCGGGCTTCAAGCTATGACCCGCTGCGTTTCTTCGAAGGATCGAACCATGACCCGTTCCATCATCATCCTCGGCCTCGTCTCCGCCGTGGGCGCGTGCCAGACGCCCGCCCCGACGCAGGATCGTCCCGCCAAGGGCCTCGCTTCGGTCAATGTGCCGGTCGTCACCCGCGCCGATTATGCGCTCGACCTCAACGCGCCCGACGGCAGCCTGTCATCGCCCGAAGCGATGCGGCTCGACGGCTGGTTCCGCTCGATGGACCTGGGCTATGGCGACATCGTCTATGTCGACGGGCCGATGGGCTATGGTGCGCGCGACGAAGTCGCCCGTGTCGCCGGTCAATATGGCATGCTCGTTTCGGCCGGCGCGCCGATGACCGCAGGTCCGGTGCCTCAGGGCATGGTCCGCGTCGTAGTCGCCCGGACCAGTGCTTCGGTCCCCGGCTGCCCCAATTGGTCGAAACCTCCAACGCCTAACTTCGACAATGCATCGACGTCGAATTTCGGCTGCGGGGTGAACAGGAATTTGGCGGCGATGATCGCCAATCCTCAGGATCTGGTCCACGGCCGAGAAGGCAGTGGCGTGGGTGACTCTTTCACCTCGAACAGAGCGGTCGATCAGTATCGTAAGACGGCTCCGACCGGCGCGCAGGGCCTCAAAGACATCAGCACGAAGGGCAATTGACGATGAACGCTCCGTTCCACGCACGCGCCGGTTTGCGCGATCCCTTTACCGCTTTCGTGTGCGACGAGGCGACGGCCGACATGCTGCGCCCAGTCGCGGTCGAGCATGGCTGGTCGCCCGAGAAGGTCAACAAAGGCGGACTGCGCAACGCGGCCCAGTCGCTGTCGGTTTCGGCCAGCCCGAACATCCTGTTCGTCGACCTGTCCGAAAGCGCCGATCCGCTAAACGATGTCCGCCTTTATCGCGACCTCGTCGCGAGCGGTATCCACGATTATCTGCTCAAGCCGTTCACGGTCGATCAACTGCGCGACACCTTTGCCCATGCCCAGTCGATCCTGTCGGGGCCGCGCGGCGAAGCACAGGTCGACAAACCCCACGTCATGACCGCCGTGATCGGCGTGCGCGGCGGGGTCGGCGCGTCGACCATCGCCACCAGCCTTGCCTGGCTGCTTGGTGAAAAGGCCAATCGCTCGACCGCTCTGCTCGATCTCGACGTCCA
>JBKJTQ010000220.1:0-6096 GCA_046589895.1 Sphingomicrobium sp. | reverse complement strand
ATCGACCACTTCGTGGATCGAGCGAATCTTGTCGAGGTCGCCGTTCGACAGGATCGGATGCGCCACTTCGAGCCGCAATGCCGGTACGTTCAAGCGGCTCGAAGTGGCGCATCCGATCCTGTCGAACGGCGACCTCGACAAGATTCGCTCGATCCACGAAGTGGTCGATGGCGCGTTCCGCACGGCAACGATCGATGCGACATGGAGCGGCGGTTCGGGCGCGGTCCTCGAAGCGGCGCTGCAGCGACTGTGCTGGGAAGCAACCGAGGCGGTGCTGAGCGACAGCAACGTGCTAATTCTTTCCGACCGTGCCGCCGGGGCGGGGCGAGTTCCGATCCCGATCGCGCTCGCCACCGGGGCGGTCCATCACCAGTTGATCCGCCAGGGCCTGCGCGTGCAAACCGGGCTGGTGGTCGAGACCGGCGAAGCGCGCGAGACCCACCATTTCTGCGTGCTTGCAGGCTATGGCGCCGAAGCAATCAATCCCTATCTCGCGTTCGAGGCGCTGGAGGGGATGGACCTGGGCCAGGAGGCGCTCGAAACTTACCGCCAAGCCGCCGCCAAGGGCGTGCTCAAGGTGATGTCGAAAATGGGCATTTCGACGTTCCAAAGCTATTGCGGGGCGCAGGCATTCGATTCAATCGGCCTGTCCAGCCAGCTGATCGACAAATATTTCACCGGCACCACCAGCGTGATCGAGGGCGCTGGGATCGACGCGATCGCCGACGCTTCGACCGATCGCCATCGCACCGCTTTTGCCGAAAGTGGCCAATTGCTCGATTTCGGCGGCGCTTATGCCTATCGCGTCGAGGGTGAACACCATGCGTGGACACCCGACGTAATCGCTGATCTGCAGCATGCTGCGCGCGGCAACATTCCAGAGAAATACGCGCGCTTCGCGGACGCAATCAACGATTCCAACCGCCAGTTGCTGACCATCCGCGGGCTGTTCAAGCTTGTTCCCGCCGGGCCACCGATCGCGATCGACGAAGTCGAAAGCGCGACCGCAATCGTCAAGCGCTTCTCGACCGGGGCGATGAGCTTTGGCTCGATAAGCCGCGAGGCGCACACCACGCTGGCGATCGCGATGAACCGCATCGGCGGACAATCGAATACCGGCGAGGGCGGCGAGGAACGGGCGCGCTTCGTACCGATGGCCAACGGCGATTCAGCACGCTCGGCGATCAAGCAGGTCGCATCGGGCCGATTCGGCGTGACGACCGAATATCTCGTCAATGCCGACGCCATCCAGATCAAGGTCGCGCAGGGCGCCAAACCCGGTGAGGGGGGCCAGTTGCCGGGGCACAAGGTCGATCGCGCGATCGCCGCGGTGCGACATTCCACTCCCGGCGTGGGGCTGATTTCGCCGCCGCCGCACCATGACATCTATTCGATCGAGGATCTCGCGCAGCTGATCCACGACCTTAAATGCGTCAATCCACAGGCGCAGGTATCGGTCAAACTGGTCAGCCAGATCGGCGTCGGGACAGTTGCCGCGGGGGTCGCCAAGTCGATGGCCGACCATATCACCATCGCCGGTTACGAAGGCGGCACCGGGGCGGCGCCCTTGACCTCGCTGACCCACGCCGGCCTGCCGTGGGAGATCGGTCTGGCCGAGACTCAGCAGACGCTGGTCCTCAATGGCCTGCGGAGCCGCATCCGGCTCCAGGCTGACGGCGGGTTGCGGACGGGCCGCGACGTCGCCATCGCCGCGATCCTCGGCGCCGACGAATATGGGTTCGCCACCGCGCCGCTGGTCGCGGCGGGCTGCATCATGATGCGCAAATGCCATCTCAACAGCTGCCCGGTCGGGATTGCCACGCAGGATCCGCTGCTGCGCGAGCGCTTCACCGGCCAGCCCGAGCACGTCATCAATTATTTCTTTTTCGTCGCCGAGGAATTACGCGCGCTCATGGCCTCGCTCGGCCTGCGCACCATCGACGAGATGATCGGCCGGCCCGAGTTGATCGATCCGGGTCCCGCGATCGAGGAATGGCGCGCGCGCGGAATCGACCTCGGCAAATTGCTGTTCGCGCCGCCACGCGATGAAGATGCGGCGCGCTTCAATACCGCCTGCCAGAATCACGCGCTCGGAAAGGCGCTCGATCATGTCCTGATCGCCGCGGCCGCGCCGGCGCTGGAGCAGGGCGAGACGGTGCGGATCAAGCGCGCGGTCCGCAACGTCGATCGAAGTGTCGGGGCGATGCTGTCGGGCGAGGTCGCACGCCGCTACGGGCATGACGGCTTGCCGGCCGGGACGATCCACGTCGCTCTCACCGGCACCGCCGGGCAGAGCTTTGGCGCGTTCCTTGCCCATGGCGTCACACTCGAACTGGTCGGCGATGCCAACGACTATGTCGGCAAGGGCATGTCGGGTGGAACGATCATCGTCTCCCAGCCGGAAGGGGCGCGGCGCGACGCCGGCGCCAACATAATCGTCGGCAATACCTGCCTGTACGGCGCGGTGGCCGGCAGCTGTTTCTTCAACGGCGTGGCCGGTGAGCGCTTCGCGGTGCGCAATTCGGGCGCGACCGCAGTGGTCGAGGGCGCTGGCGACCATGCGTGCGAATATATGACGGGGGGGGTGGTTGTCATCCTTGGCGCGGTGGGTCGCAATTTCGCTGCGGGCATGTCCGGCGGGATTGCCTATGTCTACGATCCGGAGCGGCGACTGGCCGGCCAATGCGCCCGCGCCGGTGTTGAAATGGCGGCGATCGAGCCGGGCGACCACTCCGATGCCGACCTTGGCGACCTGTTGCGGTTCGACGCCGAGCGGCTGCGCGCGCTGGTCGATGCGCATCGAGTCTCGACCGGCAGTGCGCGGGCGAGCCTCTTGCTCGATGACTGGGCACGCAGCTTGCGCGACTTCGTCAAGGTGATCGCGCCCGAATATCGCCGCGCGCTGAGCGACCATGCCGTCGAGCGCCCGGTCTTGCTCGAAGCGGTCGGATAGCGATGGATCGAGTCACCGCCTTTCTTGAGATTCCGCGCTGCGACCGTCACGCCGAGCCGGTCGCCGATCGCGTGCGCCATTTCCACGAATTTATCGATGCGCCCGCACCCGAAGAAATCGCGCTGCAGGCAGCGCGCTGCATGGATTGCGGGATTCCCTTTTGTCACAGCGGCTGTCCGGTCAACAACCTCATCCCCGACTGGAACGAGCTGGTGACCGATGGCGACTGGCGGCGCGCGCTGGATCAGCTCCACCGGACCAATAATTTCCCCGAATTCACCGGCCGTGTTTGCCCCGCACCGTGCGAGGAAGCATGCACGCTCAACCTCGTCGGGGCGCCGGTGACGATCAAGTCGATCGAATGCGCGATCGTCGATCGCGGCTGGGCCGAAGGGTGGATCACCCCACAGTCGGCAGCGCGCGGTACCGGGCGCCGGATCGCGGTGATCGGGTCGGGGCCGGCGGGCCTCGCCTGCGCGCAGCAACTCGCGCGGCGCGGCCATGCCCCGACGGTGTTCGAAAAATCCGACCGTGTCGGCGGCCTGCTTCGCTACGGCATCCCCGACTTCAAGCTCGCCAAGTCCCAGATTGACCGCCGCATCCGGCTGATGGAGACCGAGGGCGTGATCTTCCGCACCGGTATGCACGTCGGGCGCGACGTCTCTGTCGAACGATTGCTCGACGATTATGAAGTTATGGTCCTCGCCGGCGGGGCCGAGCAACCGCGCGACTTCGATTTGCCCGGGCGAAGCTTGAGCGGCGTCCATTTCGCAATGGACTATCTCAGCCAGCAAAACCGGCGTGTCGCGGGCGATGATGAAGCTCGCGCAGCGCCCGATGGCGCAATCGACGCCAGTGGCAAGCATGTCGTGGTGGTCGGCGGCGGCGACACCGGATCGGACTGCATCGGCACCGCGCATCGCCAGGGCGCTCTATCGGTCACGCAGATCGAAATCCTGCCACAGCCGCCGTTTCACGAGGATAAGCAGCTGGTTTGGCCTCACTGGCCGCTCAAGCTGCGCACCTCTTATTCGCAGGAGGAAGGGGCGGGGCGCGAATATTCGGTCGTTGCCGAGGAACTGCGCGGTGCCAACGGCCAAGTTACCGAGCTGGCTTTCGTCCAGGACGGGATCCGCCATGCGGTTCCCGCCGATCTGGTGCTGCTGGCAATGGGGTTCACCGGGCCGCGCGCCGAGGATGCGATCGCCCAGTCGGGGGTGGCGCTTAACAGTCGCGGCTGTGTCGAAACCGACGCATACGCCGCGGCGCCGCGCATCTATGCTTGCGGAGACATGCGTCGCGGCCAATCGCTAGTGGTGTGGGCGATACGCGAGGGCCGCGAATGCGCTGCGGCGGTCGATCGGGCCCTCCAGACAAGTTAAGGGAGCGCGCATCACGAAGGGGTCAGTTAGCCCGTTCGGTCGGTTTCGTCGCGAGCATTTCGGCGACTTACCAGCTCTGCGAAAAGCTACACCAGACTCCTGGTGAGCCGCGTAACGGTGATGACAACGTCGTTGTCCTGGGGTGCTCGACCGCGACCCTCAAAGCCGCAATTCATCGCAGCGGAAGAACGGTCAAGGGTGAAGTGCCCAGTTTTGACCGGAAGCGGTGCCTAGGAGAGGTATTTTGCGTCACTTGCACGCGGTTTCGCGCTGAATTTTGCAAGTTGATGATCTTCCAATGTCCCCGCGCTTGGCTATAGCGTCAGCTTCCTCATCGTCATCGTGAGGGGATGCAATTTGTTTAGCGCGAGCAGACTGTCGGCGACCGATTCCTTAGCGACTAAGTTAGGCCTGGAAAATCTCGTCCGGCTGCGACGCCCGTGGTCGATCCTGTTCAGCGCCAATACCGGCATCTCATGAGCGCCGCGCTCATTGGTGAGGAAATCGGATGAGCAAGGCCCGGCGCCCGCGCCATCTTTTCGGCGTGCCATTGCACCCGTTGCTGGTGCATTTCCCGATCGTGTTTTTGTTGATCCTTCCCGTGCTCGATCTGGCGGCAGTTTTTTTCGGGCCTGAACCGTGGTGGCGGCTCGCCGTCTACTCGGCGGCGGCGGGCGTTGGGATTGGCGCGGTAGCGATTCTGGTTGGCTTACTGGACTATAGCGATCCGTCGCTTGCTGGCATCGACATGCGCCTGGCGGCAAAGCACGGGACCCGGACGTCGCTGGCCTGGTGCGTGTTCGCGGCGCGTTTGGTGGCGGCACTGCTGCTCCCGGCAGGCCAACTTTCGATCCTGATCTGCCTGGGCCTCGATGCGCTGGGCTCTGTCCTGCTGATCCAGGGAATCATCTTCGGCACGCGACAGGTGTACGCCCAACTCGAGAAATAAGGGCTCGCTCGATTCCCAGCCGGATCAGGCAAAGCTCCGTTCGCGGGCGGCGGCGGCTTGCTGCTCGATCCATTCGTACCAGGGGTTCATGCCTTTCCCGCTGGTCGCCGAAAGCTGCAGGATTGGCGCGCGCGGGTTCACCTTGCGAATATTGTCGAGGCACTGTTCGAGATCGAACTGAAGGTGCGGCAGCAGGTCGATCTTGTTGACTAAGACCAGATCCGACGCCTGGAACATGTGCGGGTATTTTAGCGGCTTGTCCTCGCCTTCGGTGACCGAAATAATCACGACCTTGGACTGCTCGCCGAGGTCGAATAGCGCCGGGCAGACCAGATTGCCGATATTCTCGATGATCACGGTCGCGCCGGAGGGAGGTGCCAATTCCTTGAGACCACGCGCCACCATGTCGGCCTCGAGGTGGCAACCGGTCCCGGTATTGACCTGCACCGCGGCAGCCCCGGCGGCAGTGATGCGATCGCCGTCATTGGCGGTCGCCTGATCGCCTTCGATGACGAAGAACTCGCGTTTTCCGGCGTGATCGCGAATCGTTCGCTCCAGTAGCGTGGTCTTGCCCGCGCCGGGGGAGCTGAGGAGATTGATCGCAAGGATTTCGCGCCCTGCAAGCCACGCGCGGTTGCGCTCGGCGCGTTCGTTATTCTTCTTCAGAACCGCCTGGCCAAGTGCGATGGTCGAGGCATGGTCGTGGTCGTGGTCATGGTCGTGGTCGTGGTCGTGGTCGTGCGTGTGGCCGTGGTCGTGCGAATGGCCATGATCATGTGCGTGGCCCTGATCGTGAGCATGGTCATGCGAAT
>JBKJTQ010000131.1:0-4845 GCA_046589895.1 Sphingomicrobium sp. | reverse complement strand
CCAAGAGAGACCCAAAGGTTAACGCTCTTTCGCTAGGACGCGAAGAGATTGCCTACTGAAAGGGCTGGTGCCGCCTACAGGACTCGAACCTGTGACCCCCGCATTACGAATGCGATGCTCTACCAACTGAGCTAAGGCGGCGCGCGCCAGATAGGTATGCCGCGCGGAGCGTTGCGCCCGTAACAGTGCGCTTCGCGCGCCGCAAGTCAAAGCGGTCAATCGATAGGGTTAACGGTTTGGCAAGGCTTGCCGGGCAGATTAGCCCACATTGGACTTTACGCGGGACCGGACACGGCATGGACAATTATCGCGATCATCCGAACGAGTATGACGGCCAGGCGCATGACGCCGCGCCGAGCCAGGCCGACGTCGCCGACGCGATCGGGTCCGACGAACGGCGGATGCATGTCCGCGCCTATAATTATTGGTGCTCGCTGCTCGACGGACGCGACTACCCGTCGATCGAGGATCTCGAGCCCAATGACATCGCCGATTTCGGCCCGCATTCGGTGTTGCTCGACTTCACCGAAGGCAGCGACAATCCCGCCACCCCCTACATCGGCAGCGCGGTCCGCAACGAATGCGACCTCGCCGAAGAGGGCATAAGCACGATCGATGACGTGCCGAGCCGTTCGCTGCTGTCGCGGCTGACCGACCATTATATGCAGATCATCGCCAATCGCGCGCCAGTCGGGTTCGAGGCCGAATTCGTCAATCAGCGGTCGCAATCTGTGTGCTATCGCGGAATCCTGATGCCGTTCAGTTCGGACGGCGACACGATCGACTTCATCTATGGCGTGATCAACTGGAAGAGCGTCGGCGACAGCGTCGAGCCCGCCGCGCCGTTGCGCGCGATGCTTCCGCCGCTCACCGACGAAGAGCCCGAGGAAGAGGAAGAGGAAGAGGAGGGCGTCCCCCACCTCAGCTGGGAAGACGGCCCGCTCGCCGACGTCGTGGTAGCGGCGGGCGAGGACGAATTACCGCTGGTTGCGCCGCTTGCTGCCGGCGATGCGGAAGCCGGGCTTGCGGATCGGCTGTGTGCCGCGCGCGAAAGCGCCGAAGTGTGCCGGGCCGCCGACGGTCGCAGCCGCGCCGCTCTCTATCGCGCGCTCGCCATGGCCTATGATTTCGCGGTCGCCGCGCGCCGCGTTCCGCAAGACTATGCCGAAATCCTCGACGATGCTGGCGTCAAGGCGCAGGCGCGCGCGCCGATGACCCCGATCGTCAAGCTCGTGTTCGGCGCCGATTACGACAAGACCCGGCTGACCGAATTCGCCGCGGCGCTCAGCAATGCGACCCGCGAGGGCGTCGATTTCGGCGGGTTCGAGGCGTTCGTCGACGCCGCCGGGGGCGGGCTCAAGGGATTGGTCTCGGCCGAGCGCAGGGCGCGCCGCCCCGACCGCACCGAGCTCGACCGCACCACGCTGGGCAAGACCGCGCTTCGCCGCGCGATGCCGATCACGCTTGCCCAACTGCCCACCAATGAGGAGTTCGCGTTGGTCCTCACCCGCCGCAATGGTGACGGGGTGCACGAGGTCATCCAATTGGTCAGCGACGCGGCGATGCTCGACCGCGCGCTGCGCACGGCCGCGCGCTAACGCCTTTATTTGCAAAGACGACACCGGGCTTCAACCCAAAGACACTGCGGCTTGCCTTGGCGCGCCCACCAGACTAGTCCCGCCCATCGCGAGATCCTTGCGGAGCAGAAGCTGACATGACGGCCCCAACGCGCGCGGCATCGACGATCGTCGGCCGGCTGCAACGAGCGCTTCTTGGTAATCCCCTTCCCGGCGAACTCGATGGTTTCGCCGCCGCCGAGCAGGACGAAGCGGCGCGGTTCGTCGCCTCGGTCGCGGCCCAGCGCCAGCCCGGCGAACTGGCCATGCGTCTCGAATCGACCGGTGGCGAAGCGGGCAAACGCCGCATGCGCCTTGCGCTGATCAACGACGACATGCCGTTCCTGGTCGACAGCATCGCGGGCGCGATCGGTGCCAAATGCCTTACCATCCACCGCTTGCTCCACCCGATCGTCGGGGTCGACCGCGACGACCGTGGAAAGCTTGAGAATATCGACGGCAAGGCGCCCGAATCGGTCATCTACATCGAACTCGACCGCGCCGATGCGCGCGGACGGCAGGATCTGCTCGCCGAACTCAGGGACGTGCTGGCCGACGTGCGCGCCGCGGTTACCGATTGGCGCGAGATGACCGCGCGGATGCAGGCCGACGCCACCGCAATCGCCGATCGCGACTCCGAAGGCGCGGCGCTGCTCGACTGGCTGGCGCAGGATAATTTCACCCTGCTTGGCCATGCCATGGTCGGAAAGGATGGCGCGATCCGCGACGGGCTCGGAATCCTGCGCCGCAGTCTCAATCTGTGGGATGACAGCGTTACGCACGCGGCGATCGACGAGCTGGTCTCGGGCCGCCGCTCGCTGCTGTTGCTCAAGGCCGATCGCGTGTCGCCGGTCCACCGCCGTGTTCCGCTCGACGTCGTGATGGTCGCGCGTCCCGATGGCACGATATCGATCCACACCGGTCTGTGGACCAGCGCCGCGCTGCGTGCCCCCGCCGAGGAAGTTCCGATCCTTCGTCAGCGGCTGTTCGCGCTCGACAAGGAGTTTGGCCTTGTACCGTCGAGCCATGGCGGCAAGGCACTCGCCCATGCTATTTCGACGCTGCCGCACGATTTGCTCATTTCACTCGACCCCGCCGAAGTGCGCGAGGCCGCAACCACGGCCATGTCGCTCGCCGATCGCCCGCGCCCGACGATGGTGTTGCTGCCTGGGGCATTGGGACGTCATCTTTACGTCTTCACCTGGCTGCCGCGCGACGAGCTGACGACGGCGCGGCGCAAGGCAATCGCGGCGATGCTTGAGGAAGCGGTCGGGTCGAGGGTCACCAATTGGGCGATCGACCTCGGCGATGGCGAGCTTGCGATGCTGCGCTACACGCTGACCACCCAGGCGAACATGCCGATGCCCGATGTCGAGGCGCTCGACAAAAGACTGGTCGAAATGGTTCGCGGCTGGTCCCCTGCGGTCGAGGCGGCGCTGGTCGAACAGGTCGGGGCGGGGCGCGCCACTCGCCTCGCAATGTCCTATCTGCCTTCGATCCCCGAAGCCTATCGCGCGTGGGTTGCCCCCGACGATGCGGCCGAGGACATCCTTCGCCTCAGTCAGCTTGGCGACGGCGACCAGCGCAGCGTCCGGCTGTGCCGCGCGCGCCACGACAAGGGCTCGAACCTCCACCTCAAGGCGTATCGTCGCGCCGCGCTGATCCCGCTCAGCGACGCGGTCCCGGTGCTCGAACATTTCGGGTTTCGCGTGATCGACGAAAATCCGACCAGCCTCGACGGAGGGATGGGGCATATCCACAATTTCCACCTCGAATTGCCCGATACAGCAGATGTCACCGCCGTGCTTGCGCGATCGGCGACAATCGAGGCGGCGATTGCCCAGGTTCTGTCGGGCGAAGCCGAGGATGATGACTTCAACCAGCTCGTGCTGCTTGCCGGGCTCGAGCCGCGCGCGGTGGTGTGGCTCCGCGCCTGGTTTCGCTATTTGCGCCAGACCGGAGTGGCTTATGGTCTCGCTACCGTGGTCGAATCGCTGCGCCGCTCGCCCGAGGCGACCGCGGCGCTGATCTCCTTGTTCGGTGCCGCGCACGACCCCGCCGGTCCGCGCGGCCGCACCAGCGAAATTGAGCGCCAGTCGAAGACTTTCGATGAAGCCCTGAAGCTGGTGCGCGGGATCGACGATGATCGCATCCTGCGGCTGATGCGTGCGGTGATCGGGGCGACGCTGCGCACTAACGCCTTCGCGCCTTCGGCCACCGAAGCGCTCGCCTTTAAGATCGACAGCAAGCAGGTTCCGGGATTGCCCGCGCCGGTGCCCTATCGCGAAATCTGGGTCTATTCGCCGCGCGTTGAGGGAATCCACCTGCGTGGCGGCCCGATCGCTCGCGGAGGGCTTCGCTGGTCCGACCGTCGCGACGATTTCCGCACCGAAATCCTTGGCCTGATGAAGGCGCAGATGGTCAAGAATGCGGTTATCGTCCCGACCGGCGCCAAGGGCGGTTTCTATCCCAAGCAACTGCCCAGCGCCGCGACCAGCCGCGACGCCTGGCTGGCCGAGGGCACGGATAGCTACCGCATCTTCATCCGCGCCTTGCTGTCGGTGACCGACAACATCGTCGACGACAAGATCACCCATCCCGACAAGGTTGTGATCCATGACGGCAACGACCCTTATTTCGTGGTCGCCGCCGACAAGGGAACCGCGACCTTTTCCGACGTCGCCAATGCGATCGCACTCGAGCGCAATTTCTGGCTTGGCGACGCCTTCGCCAGCGGGGGATCGAACGGTTACGATCACAAGGCGATGGGGATCACCGCCAAGGGCGCGTGGATTTCGGTCCAGCGCCACTTCCTTGAGCGCGGGGTCGACGTACAGGTCGACAATATCGCCGTTGCGGGCTGCGGCGACATGTCGGGCGACGTGTTCGGCAATGGCATGTTGTTGTCGCCGCATATCCGGCTGCAGCTCGCGTTTGACCACCGCCACATCTTCATCGATCCTGCGCCCGACGCGGCGCGCGCGCTGGCCGAGCGGCAGCGCCTGTTCGCGCTGCCGCGCTCGAGCTGGGACGACTATGACAAGAGCCTCATCTCAGAAGGTGGCGGCGTCTATCCGCGCAATGCCAAGTCGATCAGCCTGAGTCCCCAGGCGCGCGCCGTGCTGGCAGTCGAGTCCGCCGAGTTGTCGCCAGTCGAGCTGCTGCGCGCGATCCTGCTGGCTCCGGTCGACCTGCTCTACAACGGCGGCATCGGCACCTATGTGAAGGC
>JBKJTQ010000189.1:0-2617 GCA_046589895.1 Sphingomicrobium sp. | reverse complement strand
ATCCTCCAGGTCCAGGAAGATGGCGTCGGCAGCCGAGCTCGCGGCTTTCGCGAAGAATTCGGGCCGGGTGGACGGAACCGCGAGTTCGGATCGATTGAGACGTTGCACGGTCATATTTTCCCCATCAACGGATCACGAAAGGGTTGGGGACGTCATCCGACAAGTTGAACCACACCGTTTTCGGCTGGAGATATTCGAGGATGGTGTGCTGGCCGTTTTCCCGACCGATACCGCTGTCCTTGTAGCCACCAAACGGGGCCATATAGCTGACGGCGCGATAGGTGTTCACCCACACGGTACCGGCGCGCAGGCGCCGCGTCATCCGGAAGGCGCGTTTCATGTCGCTGGTCCAGACGCCTGCTGCCAGACCAAAGCGGCTGTCGTTGGCAATTCGGACGGCATCCTCCTCGGTATCAAAGGGAATGATCGAGAGGACCGGCCCGAACACTTCCTCGCGCGCGATGCGCATGCCGTTATGGACGGCGGTGAAGATGGTCGGCTCAATAAATCTGCCGCCCAGGGATGCCGGCCCGCCACCCAGCACCGTCGTCGCGCCCTCAGCCTTGGCGATTTCGATATAGGACAGGATCTTGTCGTACTGCTCCTGGGTGGTGACGGGCCCCACCTGCGTATTGCGATCGGAAGGATCGCCGATTTTGGCGGTTCGCGCAAAATCGACTAGCCGCTTGACGAAGTCGTCATGGATCGACCGTTGCACCAGCAGCCGTGATCCGGCGATGCAGGTCTGCCCGGTCGCCGCGAAAATGCCAGATATCACGCCGCGCATCGCCGCTTCGGGTTCAGCATCGTCGAACACGATGTTAGGTGATTTGCCCCCAAGCTCGAGCGCGACCTTTTTGAGTCCCCTCGCGGCGGCTTCGTAGATCGCACGCCCGGTCTCCGTGCCGCCCGTGAATGATACCTTTGCCACGTCGGGATGCTCGACTAACCGAAGCCCGACATCCCGGCCCAAGCCCGTTACGACGTTTAGCACCCCGGGCGGCACGCCGGCTTCCAGCGCCAGCAACGCAAATTCGATGCTCGACGCCGAAGTGTGCTCCGACGGTTTCAGAACAACGGTGTTGCCAGCTGCCAGCGCGGGCGCGATTTTGTACGCCGCCAGCAGCAATGGCGAATTCCACGGCGTGATCGCCGCGATGACGCCCAACGGCTCATAGGTCCGAAAGGTCGCCATGTCAGGCTTGTCGATCGGCAGCACGCCGCCCTCGATCTTGTCGGCAAGCCCGCCAAAATAGCGATACCAGCTCGGGATATATCGCAGTTGCGCGGACATCTCGGCAATCAGTTTGCCGTTATCGCGGGTTTCGATCGCGGCCAGCCGATCAGCATTGGCCTCGATCAAGTCGGCCAGCTGCATCAGGATGCGGCCACGCGCGCTTGGCGTAATCCGCGACCATTCGCCATCCTCGAAGGCGCGCTTCGCCGCATCAACCGCGCGGTCCACATCGGCCGCATCGCCGAGCGCTATCCGGCACCATGGCTGGCCGGTATACGGATCAACGCTGTCCATGTACCGCCCCGAGTCCGGGGCCGCCAGCTGGCCGTCAATTACATGTTGATAATCGTGCATGTCACCCTCGTAAAAAAAGCATCAAGTCAGATCGCGCGGGCCTGCCGGAGCGCGGCGATGTCGGCTTCGTCCAGGCCCAGCTCGCCCTTCAGAATTTCGTCGGTATGGGCGCCTAGGCCGGGCGCGAGCGAACGAATGCTACCCGGCGTCTGCGAAAGCTTCGGCACGACATTCGCCAGCGCCACCTCACCCGCGCGATCGTCGGCCATCCAGAAGATGTTTTCGCGCGCCGCGAATTGGGGATCGGCGAAGATGTCGGCGATCGATTGGACGCTCCCGCACGGCACTTGCGCTTCCTCGCATGCGGCAAGCACTGCCGATCGCGTCATTTGCCAACTCCATTCAGTGACGAGCGCATCGACCGCTTGCCGATTGGCGATCCGCGCCGCGATCGTCCCGAAAGGCCCATCCCCGGCAAGGTCGGAACGACCGATCAACCCCGCCAGGCGCGCGAACATCTTGTCGTTGGTGCACGCGATCGCGACCCACTGACCGTCGGCGGTCGGGTAATGGCTGTGCGGGCAGGCATTGACAGTCCCGGGCCCCATCCGCTCGCGGACGAAGCCCGATCGCCCATAAGCAGGTGCCAATTCGTCGAGAATCCTGAACACCGGTTCGTACAGGCCCAGATCGATCATCTGCCCCTCGCCCGTGCGATCGCGGTGACGCAGCGCCATCATGATACCCAGCGCCCCATAAACGCCGGAAAGATAATCGGCGAGCGTCGCGGAACCCGGCGTCACCGGCGGTCCTTCGGGGTCGCCGGCAAGATACGACATCCCGCCAAAGGCATTGGCGATGCGGCCGAATCCTGGCCGGTTTCGATACGGACCCGATTGGCCGTATGCCGATATCCGTAGCATGATCACTGCAGGGTTTATCGCCCGCAAATCTTCGTATCCCAGCCCCCACCCTTCGAGCGTACCAGGCTGAAAGTTTTCGCAGACGATATCGAAGGTCGCGACGAGGCGGCGAATTATGGCGGCGCCCTGCGGAGTGCGTAGATCGACGGTAAGCGATCGCTTG
>JBKJTQ010000126.1:0-6152 GCA_046589895.1 Sphingomicrobium sp. | reverse complement strand
GTCGCGCGGTCGTTCGGGATCGAAGCCTTCACGATCGATCACCGCTCAGAAGTCGGGGGAGCGATTGATCGGCTGCTCGCGACCGATGGTCCGATTCTATGCCACGCCCGGATCGATCCTCGCGCCAATGTCTGGCCGTTGGTGCCGCCCAATTCCTCCAATGCCCAGATGCTGGAGCAATCGAGATGAATGGCCGCCTGATCATCGCTTTCCGAGACGAAGAAGGCGCCGTTGCGCGGATTGTGGGCCTGGTCGAGCGCCGCGGATTCGAGCTGCGCGGAATCGCGTTGGCGGGTGAAGCCGCAGGTCCCAAACTAACCCTCGACATCGCGGCGCGCGATGCGAGTCGGAGACTTGACGTGCTCGAGCTGCAGCTGAGGCGTCTCGATGGCGTGAGCCAGGTTTCCACCATCACCGTCGCCAAGGAGTCGCCGCGATGACCAAGGACTTCGTCCGCATTTTCGACACCACCCTGCGTGACGGAGAGCAGGCGCCCGGCTTCTCGATGACCGAAGAGGCCAAATTGCGCATGGCGCGCAAGCTTGCTGACCTCAGGGTCGATGTCATCGAGGCTGGTTTTGCGGCGGCATCGCCCGGCGATTCGCGCGCCGTAGCACTGGTTTCGCGTGAGATCGAAGGGCCAATCATCTGTTCGCTGGCGCGAGCGATAAAGAGTGATGTCGAGGCCGCGGCGGAAGCGTTGCGCGATGCGCCCCGGCGGCGAATTCATGTCTTCCTCGGAACCAGCCCGATCCACCGCGACGCCAAGCTCCAGATGAGCAAAGAGGCGGTGATCGAGGCGATCCGCAGCTCTATCGCGCATGCGCGCAATGCTTGCGACGACGTCGAATTTTCGGCCGAGGACGCGATCCGGACCGAACGGGATTTCCTTGTCGAATGCCTGTCGATCGCGGCGGTGGAGGGCGCGACCACGCTCAATGTGCCCGACACCGTCGGCTATACGATGCCCGACGAAATTTATGAGCTGTTTCGCTTCCTCGCGGCGCATGTCGATCGCCCCGCCGGGACGATCTTTTCGACTCATTGCCACGATGATCTGGGCATGGCCGTCGCCAATTCGCTGGCGGCGGTTCGCGGCGGCGCGCGACAGGTCGAATGCGCGATCAACGGTATCGGCGAGCGCGCCGGCAATTGCGCGCTGGAGGAAGTGGTGATGGCGCTCAGGACACGCGCGGACGCATTCCAGCTGGCGGTCGGTATCGATACCACTCAAATCATGGCGGCAAGCCGGATGCTTGCCCAAGTGACCAACAGCCCGCCGCCGCGCAACAAGGCTGTCGTAGGCGCTAATGCGTTCGCCCACGAAGCCGGCATTCACCAGCACGGCGTGCTCCAGAACCCGGAGACCTACGAAATCATGAAACCCGACGATATCGGACTATCCGTCGAAGGCATCGTGCTGGGCAAGCATAGCGGCCGCCATGCACTTGCGGCACGGGCCAAGGCGCTCGGCTTCATCCTGGAAGGCAGCAAGCTCGACCGTGTCTTCACGGCCTTCAAGCTCGTCGCCGACGAAGTCGGGACGGTCGATAGCGCCCGGCTGCTGGCACTGATGACCGACATCGACGGCGGTCGCCCGCAGCGACTGTGGACCCTGAACAAGGTCGATATTCGCTCTCCGGTCTCGGCCGGCGCCTGGCCGGTAGCGCGGGTCGAGCTTGAACATGGCGAGCGCGGCCGGGTGACCGACATCGCGTCGGCCCCTGGCGCGCTCGACGCCGCATTCGCCGCGGTCAGCCAGATCATGTCGCTGCCAGCCAAGGTCGACCATGTCGAAATGCAATATATCGCGGCGGATTCCGACCAGCCATCCGCGGACGAGCAGGGAGCCAACGTGCTGGTTGAGATATCGGTCGACGTCGGCGGTGAGATCTTCGCCGGACGATCACGCGGCCGTGACATCCTGCCATGTTGCGTCGCAGCCTATATCGACGCGGTCGGGAATGCCGATGCGGTTCGCCGGGCCGCCCGAATGTCTGCTGCCAGGACACAGGCGGCATGAACGTCGAGCGCGCTACGATCAGGCCCGACACGACCAGGCCCGACACGACCAGGTCCGACTTGGCGCGGATAGTGGTTTTACCGGGGGACGGCATTGGTCCGGAAGTGACCTTTGAAGCAGTGCAATGCCTCAAGCTGATCTCCGAGGGGTGCGGCCTTGACCTCAGTTTCGAAGTGCATGACTTCGGCGGGGCGGCGATCGACGCGCATGGCGTTCCGCTGCCCGAATCGACCCTGCGGGCGTGCCGCGACGCGGACGCCATCCTGCTCGGCGCCATCGGCGGGCCGCAGTGGGACTCCTGTGCCGACCGGCCCGAAGCCGGACTGCTTGCGTTGCGAATGGCGCTCGGCTTGTTCGCCAATTTGCGTCCGGCCAGGGTCATCGCCGGGCTCGAAGACTATTCGCCACTCAAGTCGACGATTGCTGCGGGCGCCGACGTGCTGGTGGTGCGCGAGCTGACTGGCGGAATCTATTTCGGCCAAAAATGCCACGGCGAGGACGCGGCCTCCGACCTCTGTTCCTACTCAAGATCCGAAATAGAACGGATCGCCCATGTTGCCTTTCGCGCCGCGCGCACGCGCAGCGGCCGGGTGACGTCCGTCGACAAGGCCAATGTGCTGGCGACGTCGCGGCTCTGGCGGAGCACGGTCGACAGCGTATCGTCCCTTTATCCCGACGTCCTCCTTGATCATCTCTACGTCGACGCCGCGGCGATGGCGCTGGTGACGTCCCCGACCCGCTTCGACGTCATCCTGACCGAGAATATGTTCGGCGACATATTATCCGACGAACTGGCGGTGATCAGCGGTTCGATCGGGCTGTTGGGCTCGTCGAGCATGGGCAGCGGCGGGCCGGCGCTGTTCGAGCCGATTCATGGCTCCGCGCCCGATATCGCTGGCAAGGATATTGCCAACCCGGCGGGGGCGATCGCCAGCGCGGTGATGCTGCTCGAGCAAGGATTGGGGCTTTCGGCGCCGGCGCGGATGCTCGGCGATGCGCTCGAACAGGCGCTGCGCGAAGGATGTCGCACCGCGGATCTCGGGGGCGATGTCAGGTGCACGGCCTTCGGCGCGCGGGTTCGGCAGATATTGGAAAAGAGCCTCGCCGGGCAAATCGCCATAGGTAACCTGTTCAGGTTGAACCGGGGGTGCTGCGGATGAACGCTCGGCCGCGCACGCTCTACGAAAAAATCTGGGACGCGCATGTCGTCGAGCGGCGTGGCGACGGCACATGCCTGATCTACATCGACCGCCACCTCGTCCACGAAGTCACCTCGCCGCAGGCGTTCGAGGGGATGCGCGTGGCGGGGCGAAGCGTTCGCCGCGCCGATCTCACGCTCGCCATGGCCGATCATAATCTGCCGACGACCCGGCGCGTCGACGACGCCGGCGAAAGGCTGGCGATCGCGGACCCGCGCAGTGCCGAGCAGCTCGCCGCGCTCAAGGCGAATGTCGCGGCATTCGGGGTGCCCTACATAAGCGAGACCGCCGAAGCCCAAGGCATCGTCCACGTCGTTGGACCCGAGCAGGGCTTCACCCTCCCCGGCACGACCCTGGTATGCGGCGACAGCCATACCGCCGCGCATGGCGCGCTCGGGGCGCTGGCGTTTGGGATCGGGACGAGCGAGGTTGAGCATGTGCTCACCACACAGACACTGCTCCTGCGACCTTCAAAGACCATGGAGGTGCGGGTCGAAGGCACGCTTGGCCCCGGGGTTTCGCCCAAGGACGTGATCCTCGCGATCATCGGCCGCATCGGCGCGTCGGGCGCCACCGGTCACGTCATTGAATATCGTGGCGACACGTTTGCCGCGATGAGTATCGAGGCTCGGCTGACCGTCGCCAACATGTCGATCGAGGCGGGTGCGCGATCGGGGTTGTTCGTGCCGGACGAGGTGACGTTCTTTTATCTCAAGGGACGGCCAATGGCGCCGCACGGCGAGGAGTGGGCGCGGCAGCTGGCCTATTGGCGGACCTTGCCCAGCGATCCGGGCGCCGCCTTCGACCGCACGGTTCGCCTGGACGCCGCGGCGATCTCGCCAAATGTCACCTGGGGGACGAGCCCGGACGATGTCGTCCCGATTACCGGTCACGTGCCCGATCCGGCGAGCTTTGCCGACGCTGGCAGGCGGGAGGCCGCGGCCAAGTCGCTCGACTATATGGGCCTTGCTGCCGGAACGGCGATGCAGGACATCCGCGTCGAGCATATCTTCATCGGCAGCTGCACAAACAGCCGCATCGAGGATCTGCGCGAGGCCGCTGAGGTGGTGCGCGGGCGATCAATCAGTCCCGCGATCAAGCAGGCGCTGGTCGTGCCCGGATCGGGTCTGGTCAAGCGCCAGGCCGAGGCCGAGGGGCTCGACCGCATCTTCATCGAGGCAGGGTTCGAATGGCGCGAACCGGGCTGCTCGATGTGCCTTGGGATGAATCCCGACAAGGTCCCCCCGGGCGAGCGCTGCGCCTCCACTTCCAATCGAAATTTTGCCGGTCGCCAGGGACCCGGCGCGCGCACACATTTGCTGTCGCCCGCGATGGCCGCCGCCGCAGCGATCGCCGGCCGTTTGGCCGATGTGCGGGATCTGGTGAAATGAACCCGGTCAAGCTGGTCCACGGGCGCGCCTATCCGTTGGGGCGCGACAATGTCGACACCGACCAGATCATCGCTGCCGAGCATCTCAAGACCGTTTCGCGCAATGGGCTTGGCCGTCATGCGTTCGGACGCTTGCGGACAGCGCCGGGCAACATCTTCGACGACCCCGTTTTCGCCGGTGCGCCGATCCTCATCGCCGGCGCGAATTTCGGTTGCGGATCGAGCCGTGAGCATGCCGTCTGGGCGCTCGCTGATCTCGGCGTGCTCGCGGTGATCGCAGCGGGCTTCTCCGACATCTTCTCGGCAAACGCCTTCAAAAATGGGATCGTGACCGTCAAACTCGAAGCGGCGGAAATCCGCCGCCTGATGGCAATAGCGCTGACCGACGCGATCACCGTCGATGTCGAGACGATGAGCGTATGGGCGCCGGGCGTGCGGATGACCTATTCGCTCGATCCCTTTCGCCGCGACTGCCTGTTGAGGGGGTTGGACGAGATCGCGCTGACCCTGGCCAACGAGCGCGCCATTCGCGCCTACGAGCAGCGCACCGGTATCTAGCGTTGTCCGCCTGCCGTTCCTGAACGAGCAGCCGTGAATTATTCACTTTCCATTTCGCATCATTGTGCGGTGCAGCAATTCATGCAAGCTTTGATCGCACGGCAACCAAACCCACGAAATATGGAGTTTGGAACGCGTGAAGAGGAGGGCTCACCATTTACTTGGGGGATCCTGAATGCGGACGACATATATGACTATCGTGGCCGCGATCGGCCTCGCGACGGGCATGGCCACACCGGCTGTTGCCGGTGACATTGGCAGCGGCATCAGCGTGACCGGCGGCGTCACGCTCGTTTCGGACTATCGCTTTCGCGGTATTTCCCAGACGGACAAAAGATTTGCCGTCCAGGGGACATTTACCCTCGCGCATACATCGGGCTTTTACGCGACCGTCTGGGGCTCCTCGATCGACGATTACGTGTATAACGGATCGGACCAGGAAATCGATTTCATCGGCGGCTACCGCAAGACCTTCGGCAGCACGACGGTCGATGGCGGTATCCTTTATTATTATTATCCCGGCTCGGGCGGGATCAGCTCCGACTTTTTCGAGCCCTATGTCTCGGTTGCGCAGGCGATCGGCCCGGTCACTGCCAAGGTAACGGCCAATTACGCGCCGAAGCAGGCTGCGCTTTCCATAGGGTCGGGCAAGGAAGACAACCTCTATCTCGTCGGCGACCTTTCCGCAGCAATTCCGAAGACGCCGGTCAGCCTGACGGCACACCTCGGCCACAGCTTCGGTCCGAGCTACCTAACCATCGGCAAGGGTTACACTGACTGGAGCGTCGGCGCGAGCGTGACGGTCAAGAACCTCACCGCGGGGCTCGCTTATGTCGATACCGACGACGCGTTCATCACGCCCAGCGGTCGCAATGCGGCCAAGGGCGGCGTGGTTGCGTCGCTCGGCGTGGCTTTCTGAGGGGAATGCTATGAAACAGATCATCGCTATCATTCGGCCGTTCAAGCTCGACGAGGTCCGCGA
>JBKJTQ010000094.1:0-8509 GCA_046589895.1 Sphingomicrobium sp. | reverse complement strand
CAACCGCGCATCGATGCCGGCCGAGCGGTTGCAGCCGCACCCCGTTCCAGACATCGAAATAAGTCGCGGCTGCGACGTGCGGCACCGCAATCTGTTCGCCCTCTACCGCATATTCGTTGCGGTTGATCAACGTCCACAAAATTTGGTCTTCGCCGGGAAAGCAGCTTGCGAATACGCCCGATTGAAACGTGTGTTCGTAAGGTCGCCAATCCTTGCTGACCATCAGTGGGGCGAAGCGACGCTGAACCAAGGCGACCCGGCGCAACGTCTCGCCGTCGCGCCGGGTAAACTGGTTCCAGAAGCCGAACACATTCTCCCACGCGGTATAGCCGATGCCGTTGAAAAAGGCGTGCTGAAGGTCGTTTACGCGGTTCCGGCTCCAGCGATTCTCAATGTTCACAATGTGCCGCGGCTCAAGCCATTTAAGCTTCAGCACGGTCGGGATAGATTCGTCGGGAATGCGCTTAGACCAGCTCTGCACGTTCCACGACAGGACATGGTCGCCAGCGTGGGTCGTGGTCTCAGGCTGAAGCACGACCGGCCGACCTCGCGCGACACACGCGTCGTGGAAAGCCCGTGGCACGCCGCTGTAGGTGTCGCCGTTGATCCCGTCAGCGCCGGTCGCGAACACGAGGTCCGCCATGCGCTCCCAGTCGGGGGCCTCCCCCGGGCGAGTACCGTTGTCCCACGGCATGGTCGGGAGCAGCACCTTAACCCCGCGGCGGTGGAAGTCGGCGACAACCCCCTTCAGTCCTTCAACCCCGCCCGGCAAGTCCAAGGCAAGGTCGAACTGGCTCCGGTCGTCGATGCCGATGTTTGGGTAAATATACCAGATGAGCACGCTGTCGATGCCGCCAAACCGCGCCTCTAGGTCGTCGAGATAGCGGTCGACCGTGTAATGGCCGGCCTCCGAATCGTAGAAGTAACGGTCCTCGACCATTGCTAGCGCGTGGACGAAGTTGCGCTGTGACCAAGCGAGATCGGGATGACGGTAAAGCGTGTCATCGAAGCCGATGCGGATCAGATGCTCGCGGCGCCACTCGGTAAAGCCGCAGATCCAGTCATCGGACGCCCCATCCACGTCAATTCTCCAGCGGCCCATCTCTTGGAACGGCCAGCCCGGCACCTTCCCCGGGGTCGGCAGATAGGGACCGGTCAGCGCATGCGAGACCTTATAGTTGCTGGTGGTGAGAATCGGGGAATTCGTCATTTCAAGCTTCGCCAGTGATTAGGGCGCCGCTGGCGTGGCCGGCGGCATGGTGAGCGGGTACACCGCAATAAGCTGCGAGCCCCGGGAGAGCGGTCCCGTCGACCGTGGCGCTGGCCAGCAGCGCCGCGACTTCACCGCGGGTCGGCACGCTGTCTTGCGCTCCGGCCCGCGTAGTCACCAGCGCGGCGGCGGCGCTCGCCTCGCGCAGGGCCTCCGCAAGGGGCACGGCGGCGCACAGCGCGGCTGCCAATACGCCGGTGAACGTATCGCCGGCGGCGGTCGTATCAATCGGCAAGACATCAAAGGCGGGCTGAAGCCAGTAGCGATCCTGGGCCAGAGCGCAGCAGCCGCGCGCGCCCAGGGTCGCGATAGCGCAGGGGACGCCCAGCGACTTCAGGCGGTCAGCGATCGACCCGCCGGACCCGGCGATCGCGCAAAGCTCCTCTTCATTGACTACCAACACATCGATCGCGCCGAGCAGTTCGGACGGAAGTGGCTGTGCCGGGGCGGCGTTGAGGATCACCTTCACGCCGGCGGCCCGCGCCATCTTCGCGTAAGCCGTGACGGTCGGCAGCGGCGTTTCCAGCTGGAGCACCAAGCCGTCGATACCAGCCAGGTCCGGCAGGTCCGCAGGCGCAAGCGTCGCATTAGCTCCCGGCGCAACGGTAATCGCATTTTCCGCATCGTCGGACACGCAGATCAGCGCCGCTCCGCTAGGCTCGGACGATCGGACTGGATGCAGGCGGATGCCGGCAGCGCGCAACGACTGCTCGATCAGCGGCGCGAACATGTCGTCGCCAAGCGCGACCAGCATTGCGGTTTCAGCCCCGCCCGCCCGGGCGCACGCGACCGCCTGGTTGGCGCCCTTGCCCCCTGGCACAATGGACAGATTGCGCCCGAGGACCGTCTCTCCGGGCGCCGGAATGTGTGGCGCCCGGACGACGAAATCGACATTGGCGGAACCGGCAATCAGTACCGAGGCATTAGGCTTCGTTGCGGTCATCGATTCACTATGTCAGAAGTCGCTCTTAAGCGTGAGCGACACTGTCCGGCCGCGGCCGGCAAAATAGTTTTGGAAGAAATTGACCTGCGAAAAGGCGAGGAAATAGTAATTGTTGAAAAGGTTTTCCGCGCCTAGCGAGATGGTACCGACGTGCTCCATCCGGTAACGCGCGGTGAGGTCGAACAGCGTACGGCCCGTAGTACGTTCTGCAAGCCTCGTCCCCTGATTGATGGTGCGGGTCATCAGCCGGTTCATGCCGAAAGAAAACGACGCCTCAGGCAGCGGCGACCAGGTGACGATCGTATTGAGCTTATCGGGCGCAATATTCACGATGCCGAGCGTTACGTCGAGGGGAGTGATTATGTTGTTGCCGGCGGTCGTCTTGCCTTTGACGTGACTGTATACCGCGTTGATCGTCAGCGTATCGGTGGGACGGAATTCTGCGGTCGCATCGATACCGGTAATGCGGACTGGACGTCGGTTTAACACGAAGTCGAGGGTGACTGGGTCGACCCTCAGCGTGGAGCCTAGCTTAGAGTCAGATTTATAATATGATACCCCGAAGCTGCCCCAGCGGCCGCGCCAGTTCGCGCCAACCTCCTTGTTCTTAAAGATCACTGCCTTGAGATCGAGGATGCCCTTCACCGTTTGCCCCGGGAAGTTAATGTTTCGCAGCGGGATGCCAACGTTGGGAAGCGTAAAGCCCTCGCTGTAGGCTGCGAAGGCCGAAAATCCGCCGCCGATTCGCCAGATGGCGCCCGCATTGAGCAGATCATTCTTATATTTCAGCGTCCCGCCCTCCACGAATGCGCGGTTGCGGGCAAAGAGCGTGGTGTAATCGTCCACCCTGATCCGCCCGTTTTCGTGCCTGATGCCACCCGAAAGAGTGACTGGCCCGAGGTCATAGGACAACTGCAGGAACGGCCCGAAGCTCGTATATTTCAGAGGTGGCACCAAAATGCGGTCGGTCAGCACCAGGCGCTGTTCGGTCTGGTCGTAAACCGCGTCGATTCCGATACGCACTTCGAGGCCCTTCAGCAGAAAGTCCGGGCGGGTGTAGGAGTTGCGCAGCCCGTATTTTTTGGAGTTGATTTCCGACTGGTCGACCAAGGTGCCAAGCGGAGCGATTAGCGGGTCTTGGCGGCTTGGGTCGTTTTCGCCAGGGAATCTCATCGCTTGGCGGGCATAATAAGCGGTTGTTATCAGACTTCCGCCCCACAGGTCCGCGTGACGGTAGGTCAACGCGCCTTGGATGAATTGGTTGAACTCTTGGCGCAGCACGTCAAGGCCGTTGACGAGTAGCGGACCCGGTTCGGCAGTGTCGGGAATACCAAGGGCTCGGTCGCCAGCGACGTAGTGATAGTTCCCTTTGCTGGCGAGCTTGAAGTAGCTTCCGGTCACCTCGAACCGCTGGTTGCCGCCGGCGCCGAAATCCGAACCCATTTTCAGGAATAGATTGCGTTGTGTAGAGTCCGCGAGCGAGGTTGACGCACTGAGTCCGATGCGGCGGCCGCGGGCGTCATAAGCCGCGCCGCGATCGACGTAGGCAGCGGCGGCGAACAGATCGAAGGCACCGGTTTTATGGGAGATGTCACCCTGGACCTTCCATATTTCACTATCATCGTGAAATTGGCTGCCGATCCGCCCACCGACATTGAAGTGCGTGCCCGGTTGGGTCGCGCGCTTGGAAATGTAGTTGATGACCCCTCCGGCCGCGCCAATGCCCTCGGCCGCGGACGCACCGCCGATCACCTCGATACGCTGAACGACAGACATGTCGGTGAAAGTCGCATTGCGACTGCCGTCGCGCAGCGGTGTTGATTGCGGGATACCATCGAACAGGTAGAGCGCTGCACGTCCCCGCAACGTTTCCCCGAGCGTGTTCAGCGTTTGGTTTGCTTCTGAGTAGCCGGGTACGCTCTTCGCGAGCACCGAGGTCGAATCCTCATTGAGTAACAGATTCCGCTGCACCTCGGCGGGTGAAATTACGGTGATCGCCCCTGGGATCTTGTCGACCGCCTTGGGCGTCCGGCTGCCGGTGACGATGATGTCTTTTGACCTACGCTCGGCTGCCTCGCCCTCCGACTCATCAGCCGCGCTTACGGCTTGCTCAGTAGGGGTCGGTTCGACCGGCTGCGAGCCCGGTGTCTGGGCATAGGCAGCGGTGCCCGTGGTTGCCATCAACAGCGACCCAAGTGTCAGACGCGTAAAATTGCTCATAGACCCCCTCCATTAGCTATTTTTATGCTGATCCTTATTGGCCAAGCGGCGGCAGATTAAACCAACCCCGCGCTATGTTCAGACCACAGTTTTTGTAGGTTCCTATGCTAATCTCTTGCGTCGCGCCCACCCAGACCACAGAAACTGCGTCGCCTGAAGATAGCGCGGCGCCTCCTGTCCGGCGCTATCAAGGTCGCGACATCTAGCCGATCCATAGCGGCGGGACGGGAGGGCCTATGCTCATGCGCAGCAAATTGTTCGTTCCGGCAGCGCGGCCGGAGCTGTTCGCAAAGGCACTTGCGGGCGCCGCCGACGCAATCTCGTTCGATCTCGAGGATTCGGTCGCGGCCGACGGCAAGGCCGCCGCCCGGGCGCAGCTTAACAAGTTTCTCCGCTCGAACGAGGCAAGGTCGGGCGCGGCTGGCAAGACACTGATTGTCCGCGTCAACCCGCTAAACTCACCGCATTTCAACGAGGATCTCGAAGCGATCGGCGGGCTGGGTATCGACCTGATCAACCTTCCCAAGGTCGAGCAAGCTGAGGAGGTTCGCGCCGCGGTGGCCGCGATCGATTGGACGGACGTGGGCGCCGGAGCCGCCGTCCCGCCTGGTCTGCTGGTCAATATCGAGACCTCGCGAGCACTCGTCAACGCGACCGCGATTGCCTCGGCGCACCCTCGGGTTGTCGGCCTCCAGGTTGGACTCAATGATCTTTTTGAGCCGCTGGGAATCGAGCGTTCCCGCCTTGACCATGTCCACGCCGCGCTCTGGGCGGTGCGCATGGCCAGTGCTGCGGCGGGATGTTTCGCTTATGACGGCGCTTATGGGGGCGTAGCCGACCCTGACGGTTTCCAGCGTGAGGCGGAGCTTGCGCGAAGTCTCGGCTTCACGGGCAAAAGCTGCATCCACCCCAGCCAAGTGCAAATTGCCAACATCGTGTTCCAGCAGGCCGAGAGCGAATTCGAAGCCGCCCGCCGTCTGGTCGCCGCGGCACGTACCGCCGCCGCGCAAGGCAAGGGCGCGTTCCTGCTCGACGGCCGGATGATCGACCGGCCCGCAATCGCTCAAGCGGAGGCGGTACTGGCGCGAGCGGAGCGACCCCGTTGATTTCCGGCGCGCGTTTGTGGCGGCGATGGATAGTGGCGCTAGGCTTGCTGGCAGCAAGCGCGGTCGCTGGTACGCCCGCGTCAGCCGCTGACAGCGTCTCGGCGATCAAGACGGCCAGGCTCGCATCGCTGCCCAGCGACGGCGCTGCGCCGATATTGGTGTCGCTCGGCGGCCGCCCCACAGTCATTCAGCGCCGGGCGGCATTCGTTTTGGCTGGCGACGGGCGCGGCTGGTGGCCGCTCGACCGGCGTCGGCTTGGTATCAATCTGTCGATTACTGAGAGCGTGAGCAACGGCCAGCAGTCGGTGTTACTACTCGGCGAAACCGGCACGGTCCGGCGTGCCGCGGTGCTCAGCCTTAAGGGGGCAGAACTAACGGCGCGGCTGCTTCCGCCGCTTCCATTCGACCTTGGCTCGGCGCGCGGCGCGATCGAAGGCGAATCGCTCGTGCTCGCCGGGTCTGCCCCAGACGGATCGTCGCGCGTCCTGACGACCCCGCTTACCGGGAGTGCCCAATGGACTGCGCGGTCGGCTTGGCCGGATGGAGGCGCACCAATGGCGCTTGCTTCTCAAGGCGCCGCGCTGGTTTTGGCGCTCGACAGCGGTCGACATTGGCGCTGGACCGCGAAAAATGGTTGGAGGGCGCGCACCGCCGCTCCAGCGGGAGTAGTCGCTGGATCGTCGACCGCGGTTGGGCAGACCAGCATCCTCTACTTTCTTGCCGAAACTTCCGGCGGTTATGTGCGCCTCTACAGTTATAATGCGATCACGGACGCCTGGTCGAAACTCAATCACCGCCAGCCCGCCGGAGCTTCGGCCACTCTCCCCTTCGGCAAGGGCATGATGACCGCGTCGCAGCAAAACGGTCAAATTGAGTTCTCGACCGCGGAGGTCCAATTTCAGCGCCGTATGCTTGGTCTGCTCGATTGGACGGTGATCGGGGTCTACATGGCGGCGATGCTCACTGTCGGCTTTTACTTCTACCGGCGTTCCAAACACGGCTCCTCAAGCGAATTTTTCCTCGGCAACAGGAGCATCCCGTTCTGGGCTGCCGGGGTCAGCATGTTCGCTGGCAACACCAGCTCGATCAGCTATCTCGCCATCCCTGCGAAGGCGTTCGATACCGACTGGCAATATATGATGTCCAAGATCATCACGGTCATGGGCCTGATCTTCGTCGCCATCTGGGTGGTTCCGATCTTCCGCCGGCTCAACCTGGTGTCGGTGTTCAATTATCTCGAAATGCGATTCCATCCGATGATCCGGTTGCTCACCAGCTCGCTTGCCATTGCGATGCACGTCGGCGGTCGAATGGGGATCGTCCTATTTCTCCCGGCGATGGCGATATCCATCATTACAGGTACCAACGTCATCCTATGCATATCCCTACTGGGCATCTGCACCATCATCTACACTGCTCTGGGCGGGATGCGCGCGGTGATATGGACTGACTTCATCCAGGTGTTGGTACTGATGGGCGGCGCGCTGTTTGCCATTGGGTTCATCATCAACTCGGTTGGCGTCGCGCCCATTTTCGAAAGCGCGACACAGTTCGACAAAACCAAGCTGTTGAACCTCAGCTTCGATTTCACGCAGCCCACGTTGTGGGGCTTCATCCTCCTTATCCTGTTCGACACGGTCCTGACCTTTCCCAAGGATCAGGTACTGATGCAGCGCGCGCTGTCGACGTCGTCTGAGAAGGAGGCGGGAAGATCGGTCTGGTTCTTCGCGGCTGTACTCCTGCCCGGCGGATTCATTTTCTATTTCATCGGCACCATGCTGTTCGCTTACTATCGGGCCAATCCGGCGCGCCTCGACCCACTGCTGCCGATCGACGCGGTGTTCCCGTCATTCATCGGCACTGAGCTTCCGCACGGGGTGACCGGCTTAATCATCGCAGGTCTGTTCGCCGCTGCGATGGGCACGCTGTCAGGGACGATCAACAGTGTGGCGACCTTACTTTCAGTCGACTTCTATGAAAAATTTGCAAGGCGGCCGACCCAAAAGAAGGTCGTGCGCTTCGCAGAGTGGATGAGCGTGGTTGTCGGTCTCGTTGGAATCGCCCTAGCGATATTCCTTTCGACGCTGGACATCCATTCCCTCCTCGATCTGACGATTGAATTGTTCGGCCTCCTGGGTGGAAGCTGCGCCGGGGCCTACACGCTGGGCATGTTCACGCACCGAGCCAACTGGCAGGGAACCGCGATTGGCATCGTTACGGCATCCGTGGTCACGCTGGCCGCCTGGGTGATGAGCCTTGTCCATCCCTATTTCTATCTGCTGATTGCCATCGTCGTGTCGATTGTGGTTGGATATGCCGCAAGCCTGTTCTTCCCGCCGCCGCCGGAAGCCTCGCTCACCGGTCTGACGGTGCGCAATGGTGCCGGACGGGCGCGAAGCACCCCGGCGGGGGCCAAGACGGAGCCGGCGCGATCGACATCAACTTCCTAAGAACGTTCGTCGCCGTCGTCGACCAGGGCTCCATGGCCGCGGCCGCGCGGACGCTGACTATCAGCCCGTCAGCGATTGCCCAGCAGATTCAGGCGCTGGAGCGCGAACTCGGCGTGTCACTGATTCTTCGGGTCGGCCGTACCGTGCGCATGACCGAACAGGGCGGGCGTATTCTCGACCGAGCTCGGCAATTACTTCGCGACGCCGCCGACCTGCGAAGCATCGCCAACGACGGAGCACTCAGCGGCGAACTTAGGTTGGGCGCCTGCACCACGCCGATGATCGGCATGCTTCCGGAAATCCTGGCGCGCCTGGCGGCGAAGTTGCCTGCCCTCAATGTGCACATCCAGTCGGGCGTTTCGGCACAACTGTATCGGGACGTGGAGGCCGGCAATCTCGATGCGGCTTTCGTGCTGGAAGCGCCCTATCTACTGCCCAAGACATGCGGTTGGACAATGGTTCGCGAGGAGCCGCTAATCCTGCTCGCGCCGCGCAAGCTTGCGCATCGCGACGCGCACGA
>JBKJTQ010000085.1:0-7626 GCA_046589895.1 Sphingomicrobium sp. | reverse complement strand
CGGTCAAGCTGCTGCTCAACCTTGCGATGATCGCGGGCGATGCGCTGGTCCGCGGCGGACGGCTCGACGTCGGCGCCGAGCGTAGCGACAGCGCGATCGAAATGGTAATCCGCGCCGAAGGTCCGCGCGTGCTGGTCGATCCGACGCTGCGCGAGACGATCGTCAAGGGCGCCAATGGCGGGACCGTCGAACCGCGCGCGGCGGGCGCGTGGCTCGCGCATATGCTCGCCGCCGAAGCGGGCGGATCGATTCAGTTGAGCGACGCATCGTCCGAGCTGCTGCTCATCGGGGTGACGCTGCCGCTCATTTATGGTCGGCAGGGCTAACGCGGCATTAACTCATTGGCGGCATAGAGGAACCGATCAACATCGGGGCTGCTCACGCATGGACGACCTTATTGCCGATTTCGTGGCCGAATGCCGGGAGATGCTCGAAGCGTTGGGTGGCGAGATCGTCGCCTGGGAAGCGAGCCCCGGGGACCGCGCGCGGCTCGACAGCATTTTCCGCTTTGTTCACACCGTGAAAGGCAATTGCGGCTTTTTTGACTTTCCGCGATTGGAAGCGCTCAGCCATGCCGCTGAAGACGCCCTCGCCGATTGCCGCGCCGGACGTCGCACCCCCGATCATGCACTGGTCAGCGCGGTCCTCGCCGTGATCGACCGCATCGGCGAGATGGTCGCCGCGATCGAGGCGGGCGAGGAATTTCCCGCCGGCGACGATCATTCTCTCATTGCCTCGCTCGAACCCGGCGCCGAGGCGCCGGTGGCCGCGGGGAGCGCGGCCGAAGCCAGCCTCAAGCCCGCCAGCGCTGCTCCGCGCACGATCCGCCTCTCGGTCGAACTGCTTGATCGCGTCATGTCGGGGGTTAGCGACATGGTGCTGGCGCGCAATGAACTGGCCCGGCGGCTTCGCGAATCAGCCGGTGACGTCACCGTCGACGGCGCGTTCGAGCGCCTGAGCGGGATCATCGCCGAGATGCGCGAGGCGATCACCCGGACCCGCATGCAACGGATCGAGAACCTTTTCGTCGCCGTCCCTCGCATGGTCCGCGACCTTTCCGGCGAGCTTGGCAAACAGGTGCTGGTCGATATCGAGGGTGGCGACGTCGAGCTCGATCGCGAAATGATCGAGATGATCCGCGACCCGCTGACCCACATCATCCGCAACGCGGTCGATCATGGCATCGAGTCTCCCGCCGCGCGGTTGAAGGCGGGCAAGCGTGAAATCGGCATCCTGTCGGTTTCGGCGCGACAGTCTGGCAACCAGATTCTGATCGATATCGTCGATGACGGCAAAGGCATCGATGGCAAAAGCCTGGTCGAAAAGGCCGTCGCCAGCGAGGTGCTGACCAAGGAAGAAGCCGCCGCGCTCTCCCCACGCGAACAGCTCGCGTTGATTTTCGAGGCCGGCCTGTCGACCGCCCAGAAGGTCACCGCGATCAGCGGGCGCGGGGTCGGGATGGACGTCGTCCGCTCCAACGTTGAGCGCATCGGCGGGATCGTCGAGGTCGATTCGGCTGTCGGGCAGGGCACGCGGATGACGCTGCGCGTTCCGCTCACGCTGACGATCATCCCCGCGCTGACCGTCTCGATCGGCAGTCAGCATTTCGCCATTCCGCGCGCGGCGATCGAGGAGATCATCCGCGCCAACAGCTCGAGCGTCACCCTCGAACGTATCGGCGGCGCCGGCATCGCCACCATTCGCGGGCGCCGCGTCCCCCAGATCAGCCTTGCCGACGTGCTCGGGCTCGACAGCCCGATGGCCGACCTCGAACGCACGCTGGTGGTGCTCAAGCCCGCTGGCGGCGACCTTTTCGCGCTCGCGGTCGACCGCATCCACGACCATGAAGAATTGGTGGTCAAGCCCGCTGCCCCTGCGGTGATGGCGACCGGGCTCTACGCCGGGACGACGCTCGCCGACGATGGCAGCCCGATCCTGTTGTTCGATCCTGCGGGGCTCGCCGAAGTCGGTGGCATCCGCCTTGAAATGCAGGAGCGCGGCGGCCGCGTCGTCGAAGGCGCGCCCACCGCTGCGGTCGCCGCCGACATTCCGGTTTTGTTGTTCCGCGGGCTCGACGGCGCGCGCCGAGCAATCCGCCTGGGTATCGTCGATCGCATCGAGGAAGTATCCGCCGACGCAATAAACCCCGGTGCCGGACAGCTTCGCGTCCAGCTCGGCGAGGCGATCCTTCCGCTCGCGGGGGTCGCGTCCGACACCAAGTTCGATGGCAAGGTCCGTCTGTTCCGCCTCAACGACGGCGCGCATGAAATTGCCTATGCCTTCGCCGAAGTGATCGACTTTATGGCGATCGATCATGACGTCATTTCCGCCGCTATCCCGGGCGAAGTTTCGGGGGTGACGCTGATCGGGGGCGAGCCCGCCGAGCTGGTCGATGCCCATTATCTGTTCGCCGAGCATCTCGGAATATCGGCACGCCCCGGCGCGCCGCTCGTCTGCCGCTTGCCGTCGGACGACCCGTGGATGCAGAACATGCTCCGCCCGATTGTCGAGGCGGCGGGCTATTTGGTAATTGGCGAGGGTGACGAACTGCTCCCCGATCTCGTCATCCAGTCCGAAGGCGCCGCGCCGCGCGCGACTGGTGATGCGCAGGTGCTGACCCTCGCCGCCGATCCCGATTCGGCCGACGGCAAGCGCAAAATCTATCGCTACGATCGCGCCGGGCTGATGCTCGCGCTCAAATCCGCGGGCCAAGGGAGCGGTCGATGAACGAGTTGCTGCTGATCGTGACGATCGCGGGGAGCCGGGTCGCTTTTCCCGCCGCCAAGGTCGAAAGCGTGGTCGAATTGGATGCGCTGAGCCCGGTGCCGCACGCCGCGACGCATGTCGCCGGCCTTTCGGCGTTGCGCAGCCGCGTGCTCACCGTGATCGATTGCCAGCGCAGCCTCGAACTCGGCTCGGCCGACCTGTCGGGGCTTCGCGAAGCTGCCGTGGTCGAAGTTGATGGCCATCATTATGCGCTGACCGTCGATGCCGTCGAAGATGTCGTCGAGGCGCTCTCCGACCCGCAACCGGTGCGCGCGGCAATGGAGGCAGGGTGGGAACGCGTCGGGCTCGGGCTGATCGAGACCGAGGAAGGTCCGCTTTTATTGGTCGATATCGATGCACTGATTAGTGGTCCGGCAAGCGATCGTGCCGCGGCTTAAGCCCTTGGTTACCCTTGTTCGTTAGACCTTCGGATCGAAGCGAGTCATTTGAAAGCGCCACTCATGAAGACCTGTCTAATCGTCGACGACAGCAAGGTGATCCGCAAGGTTGCCCGCCATATCCTCGAAACCCTGGAATTTCAGGTCGAAGAAGCCGGCGACGGCCGCGAGGCGCTCGATCGCTGCGAAGCGAGCATGCCCGACGTCGTCCTGCTCGACTGGAATATGCCCGTGATGAGCGGGATGGAATTCTTAAAATTGCTTCGCCAACGCGGGCATGAGGACCAACCCAAGGTGGTGTTCTGCACCACCGAAAACGACATGGCGCACATCCGCGCCGCCCTCGAAGCCGGTGCCGACGAATATGTCATGAAGCCGTTCGACCGCGAAACGTTGCACATCAAGCTTCAGCTCGTCGGCGTCGCCTGACCGCCGCCATGACTGGCGCGCTCGCCTCGTCGCGATCTGGCCATGATGCCAGGTCTGCCCCGCCGTATGACCGTCGCCTGCGCTTGATGATCGTCGATGATTCGATGGTCGCTCGCGCGGTGCTCAGCCGGATGGTCGAAAGCGATGGCGGGTTCGAAATCGTCGCGGTCGCGGGCACCGCCGAAGACGCGATCGAAGCCCTTGGCCAGGTCCGCGTCGACGTCATCCTGCTCGATCTCGAAATGCCCGGCGCGGGCGGGCTCAAGTCGATCCCGCGGATTCTCACCGCGGCGCGCGGCGCGCAGGTGCTGATCGTCTCGTCGCTGGCCGAGGAGGGTGCCGAGGAAACCGTCGCGGCGCTCGCGCTCGGAGCCGCCGATACGCTGCCCAAGCCGGGCACCGGACGCTTCAATGGGCGCTTTTCCGAAGTGCTGATGAGCAAGCTTCGCGCGCTCGGTCGCTCCGATTACGTCCCCGCACCGGCCCCGGCGAGCGCTGCGCCCGCAATTCGTCCGCCAGCGCGCGGTCCCGCGATGGCCGAGGCGCCGCTCGGGCTGGTGGCGATCGGCGCCTCGACCGGGGGCATCCACGCGCTTGCCACGATGTTCGAAGCGCTGCCCCCCCAAATCCACGTTCCGATCCTCGTTACCCAGCATCTCCCCGCGCCGTTCATGGCGGTGCTCGCGCGCCAGCTATCGGTGGCGTCGGGGCGCCTCGCGACGGTTGCCGAGGACGGTATGCGGCTCGTTCCCGACCAGATCGTCATCGCGCCGGGCGATTCGCATCTCAATCTCGACATGGCGCGCAATCGACTGATCGTTCGTCTGTCGAACCAGCGAATGGCCTCGGGCTGCCTGCCTTCGGTCGATCCAATGTTGTCGACCGCGGCGAACGTGCTCGGACCGCGTGCACTCGGGATCTTGCTGAGCGGGATGGGGCGTGATGGCTCCGACGGCGCAGCGCGGTTGGTCGCGGCGGGGGGTTCCATCATCGCCCAGGACGAGGCCAGTTCGGCGGTGTGGGGAATGCCGCGCGCGGTGGCCGATGCGGGGCTTGCCTGCGCGGTCCTCCCGCCCGCCAGGATTGCGCGGCGCATCGCGCTTCGCGCCGAGGAGGCCTTGTGCAGGTAAGCGACAGTTCGATCCGTATTCTCGCCGGCCTGCTCGAAGCGCGTACCGGACAACAATTGACGATGAGCCGCCGCTGGCGAATCGAGACGGCCTTGTCGTCACTGCTGCGTGAACGTGGCATCGCGACGCTCGACGAGCTCATCACCATTCTCGTCATGGGCAAGGAGCCGGCGCTGTCGCAGCACGTGGTCGAGGCCCTACTCAACAACGAAACCTATTTCTTTCGCGACCGCACCCCGTTCGACCAATTGGGCCGCAACGCGCTCCCCGCACTGGCCGAGCGCCGCCGCGAGTCCAAGCGGTTGCGGATCTGGTCGGCGGGCTGTTCGACCGGGCAGGAGCTTTATTCGATCGCGATGCTGTTCGCCGAAGAGCCGGCGCGGTGGCACGGCTGGTCGCTCGACCTCATGGGCAGCGACGTCAGCGAGACGGCGGTCAATCGTGCGCGCGAGGGCCTCTACACTCAATTCGAGGCGCAGCGCGGGCTTGCGGTGACCCAAATGATCCGTTGGTTCACCGAAAGCGAGGATGGCTGGCGAGTCGCCGAAAGCCTGCGCCGCAACGTTCACTTCCAGGTCCACAATATCCTCGAAGCGCCGCCGCACCCCGGTCAGTTCGATATCGTCCTGTGCCGCAATGTCCTGCTCTACCTCAGCGGCGACCGCAAACGCGCCGCGTTCGACCGCCTGGCCTCGGCCCTGGCGCCCGACGGCTGGCTGATGCTCGGCGCGGGGGAGACGGTGATCGGCCAGACCGAGAAACTCGTCGCCGACCGCGATCGACGCGGGCTCTATCGTCACGCCGGCACCGGCCTGGAAGAACGCCGCGCCGCGCTCGCCTAGCGTTTGCGCAGGGTGGTGCGGCTTCCACGCGAGTGGAACAGGCTCTAGCGCCCGGGGGTTGACCCGACTCCGCGCGGCATGCGCCATGCGGTAATGACGATTTCCGACTGTCCTTCGCCCAATTTCAACCAACGGGCCCTGCCGGTATCAATGATCGTTCTCCATTATACCGGAATGCCCGACGCCGAGGGTGCGCTCGATCGCCTGCGCAGCTCCGACGCGGGAGTTTCGGCCCACTACCTCATCAAGGAAGATGGCGAGGTTGTTCGACTCGTCGATGAGGAAATGCGCGCCTGGCACGCGGGCAAAAGTTATTGGCGCGGGATCACCGACGTCAATTCGGCGAGCGTCGGAATCGAGATCGTCAATCCGGGACATGAATTCGGCTATCGCCCATTCCCCGACGAGCAGATCGCCGCGCTCATTCCGCTTGTCGCCGACATCAAGGCCCGCCACGGGATCGGTCGTGGCAATGTCGTCGGCCATTCGGACATTGCTCCCGCGCGCAAGGAAGATCCGGGCGAATTATTCCCGTGGCACGCGCTCGCCAAGCGTCGCCTCGCGCTGCCCAGCCCGACGCGCGACCTGATGGACCCGTACTGGACTGACGCCGGCTTCTTGCTCGCGTTGGAACGGTTCGGCTATGAAGTCACTGACGGACAGAAAGCGACGATCGCTTTCCAGCGCCGCTTCCGCCCCGACCTCATCGACGGCATCATCGACGGCGAATGCCGCGCCAAACTCCTCGCGCTCTTGCTGCCACGCCCGCAATAAGCGATCATCGACGCGGGGTTTTGGGGATTGCGCAATGATCCGTTCGCTAACAGCCATCGCAGCAGCATGTCTCGCCCTTGCCAGCGCGCCGGCCATCGCCGCCGACAACGGCCATTTCTTGTTCGTGTGGACTGCCGACCAGGCCAAGCAGGGCAACGACTTCCTCGCCGTAATCGACTCCGACCCGAAGTCCGCGACCTACGGCAAGCTTGTCAGCGGCGTCGGTACCGCCATCAAGAGCGTGCGCATTCACCACACCGAATATGAAATGCCGGCGAGCGGGATGCTGTTCGCCAATGACCACAATCCCAACAAGTCGGTCATTTTCGACCTTCGCAACCCGCTCAAGCCAAGGCTTGCCGCAACCTTCGGAAGTCTGGGCGGATTCGCGATGCCGCACAGTTTCCTGCGGTTGCCCAACGGCAATGTGCTCGCGTCCTTCCAGTTTCCCGATCCCGGCGGCCACGGCGACCATCAGTCCATGGCCGGTACGCACGGTGGGCTGGTCGAGATCGATGATAGCGGCAAAATGATTCGCTCGGTCAGCAACGCCGATCCCGCGCTGCCCGGCGAGACCTTGCTCCCTTACAGTCTCGCCATTCTTCCCAAGATCGACCGCGTGCTCGTCACGAACAGCCCGATGGGCGACGACTATCTGCTGTCCAGCAACACCTACCAGTTGTTCCGGCTGTCCGACCTCAAGCTGCTCGGAACCTACCGGCTCGATCCGGGGCCGACCCGCAACGGCAACGTCTCACCCGAGGAGGCGCGTGTCGCGGCGGACGGCTCGGTCTACATCCAGACGTTGTCGTGCGGCATCCAGCGCGTCACCGGGTTGGACACGCCGGCCCCGGTCGCTAAGCTGGTGCACAAGTTCCCCGGTGATTTTTGCGGCGTGCCGACCATCGTTGGCCGCTTTCTCGTTCAAAGCGTTCCTTCGATTCACGGTTTCGCGGTGCTCGATATTGCCGATCCCGACAACGTTCGCGAAGTGTCGCGATTGACGGTCAGCGACACCTTCGATCCACACTGGACGGCCTGGAGCGCCAAATCCAGGCGCCTCGTCGTCACCTCGGGCAAGCCGGGCGAGCGGATGTACCTGCTAAAGCTCGATCCGGCCTCGGGCGCGCTGTCGATCGACGAAGCTTTCCGCGATACCGATGGCAAGGTCGGTTTCAACTTCGCCCGCCGCGCCTGGCCCCACGACTGGACTGGCGACGGCACACCGCACGGCGCGGTCTTTTCGCGCTAGATACTTTCGACTATAGCGCCCCTCGCCAGGGGACC
>JBKJTQ010000183.1:0-2709 GCA_046589895.1 Sphingomicrobium sp. | reverse complement strand
CGCGCTTGGACAGCAGCTCGTCGAGATCCATCGATCCCATCACGGTGCGCAAGTTGGTGGTCGAAAGCGCCATGATCGCCGCGTAGAGATCGCTGACTTCATAGGCTGCCTTGGCGGCGTCGAGCACCTGGAAGAATACCACCCCGTCGACGGCGACCATCGCATTGTCTTTGGTGATGATCTCCTGGCCCGGAATGTCGACCACCTGTTCCATGACATTGATCTTGTGCCCGACGCGGTAGAAGAAGGGCGGGACGAAGTTGAAGCCGGGTTGGGCCACCCGGACGAAGCGGCCGAAATGCTCGATCGTATAGCGATGGCCCTGATGGACGATCTTGACGGCCATCATCACGAACAGCAGCACCAGCACGGCAATGGCAATCAGGAATGTGGTCAGCATGAGAATCCCCTTCGGTCGCCGCCATGATGCAAGCGAAGCGGTCTCGCGTGAAGGAAAATCGGCATGGCGCTGAACCTGTTTGACAGAAGCGCATTGCTGTTCCTTCCCGCCAGCAACCCGCGCGCGATCGCCAGGGCGCGCGCCAGCGATGCCGATCTCGTCATTCTCGACCTCGAAGATGCGGTGAAGCCCGGCGACAAAGCGAGCGCGCGGGACGCCGCGATCACCGCCGTCGCGCAGGACTGGCCCATGCCGGTGGCGATTCGTGTAAACGGCACGTCGAGCCCGTGGCATTCCGACGATCTCGCGGCGGTCAGTGGAGCGCGCGTCGACCTCATCGTTGTCCCGCGAGTCGCGGCCGCGGGCGAGGTCGAGTCAGTCAGGGCGGTCGTGTCGTGCCCGGTCGCGGCGATGATCGAAACCGCCTCCGGAGTGCTCGCCGCGCCTGCGGTAGCGCAGGTCGCGGCGGCGCTGATCGCGGGCACCAACGACCTTTCGGCTGATCTCAAGCTTCCTCCCGGCGCCGGGCGCGAGCCGCTGCAGGCCGCGCTGCAATTCATCCTCATCGCCGCGCGTGCCGCGGGTATCCCGGCGTTCGACGGAGTCTTCAATCGCCTCGACGACGATGCGGGCCTCGCCGCCGAATGCGCCGCGAGCCGGACGCTGGGGTATGACGGGAAGAGCCTGATCCACCCCGATCAGATCGCCGCTTGCCCCGCCGCCTTCGCACCTTCGTCCGCCGAGCTTGCCCGCGCCGAGCGGCTCATCGCCGCCGCATCGGGAGGGGCAGAGCGGTTTGAGGGCGCGATGGTCGAGGCGATGCACGTTGCCGCCGCGCGGCGACTGATCGAGCGCGCGGGGCGCTGACCCCTTGGCGAATCACGCGCCGGCTGGCATGGGCGCACATGGCCGATCATCTCCATGACGACATCCCGCTTGGGCTGACCTTCGACGACGTCCTCCTCGTGCCGCTCGAATCGAGCGTCTTGCCGAGCGGAACCGACACCAGCAGCTTCCTTACTCGCGAGATTCCACTCCATATCCCGCTCCTGTCGGCGGCGATGGACACGGTGACCGAGGCTGACATGGCCATCGCGCTTGCGCAATTGGGCGGGATTGGTGTGCTCCACCGCAATCTCAACATCGACGAACAGGCCGACGCGGTGCGCAAGGTCAAGCGCTTCGAAAGCGGGATGGTGATCAATCCGATCACCATGACCCCCGACCAGACGCTCGCCGAGGCGTTCGAGCTGATGAAGCAGCATCGCATTTCGGGAATCCCGATCGTCGAGGCATCGGGCAAGCTCGCCGGGATTCTAACCAACCGTGATGTCCGCTTCGCCGAAAACCCGCGCCAGCCAGTGCGCGAGTTGATGACCGCCGACAATCTTGCCACCGTCCCGCTCGGCACTAGTCAGGAGGAAGCGCGGCGCCTGCTCCACCAGCGGCGGATCGAGAAATTACTTGTCGTCGACGATAGCGACCATTGCGTCGGTCTGATTACCGTCAAGGATATTGAGAAAGCCGTCGCTTCGCCGCATGCGACCAAGGATGGAGAGGGCCGGCTGCGCGTCGCCGCCGCGACCACGGTCGGCGATTCTGGCCATGAGCGCAGCGAAGCGCTTATCGACGCCGGGGTCGACTGCATCATCATCGACACCGCGCACGGTCATAATGTCGAGGTTGGGCGCGCGGTCGAGCGGGTCAAGAAAATGTCGAACTGCGTCCAGGTCGTCGCGGGCAATGTCGCCACTGCCGAGGCCGCACGCGCGCTCGCCGGGGCCGGGGCCGACGCGATCAAGGTCGGCATTGGCCCGGGGTCGATCTGCACCACGCGGATCGTCGCTGGCGTCGGCGTGCCGCAATTGTCGGCCATCATGGATGCAGGCGCGGCGGCGAAAAAGGCCGGGGTACCGGTGATCGCTGATGGCGGCATTCGCACCTCGGGCGATATTGCGAAGGCGCTCGCAGCGGGCGCATCGACGGTAATGGTTGGGTCGCTCCTCGCAGGGACCGAGGAAGCGCCGGGCGAGACCTTCCTGTATCAGGGCAGGGCGTATAAATCGTATCGCGGGATGGGCAGCGTCGGCGCAATGGCACGCGGCTCCGCGGATCGGTATTTCCAGCAGGACATCCTGGACCAGCTCAAGCTCGTGCCCGAGGGGATCGAGGGGCAGGTGCCGGTCAAGGGGCCGGTGCGCGATATCGTCCATCAGCTGGTCGGCGGGGTCAAAGCCGCGATGGGCTATACCGGCGCCGCGACGATCACCGTGCTGCAGGCCCGCGCGCGGTGCGTTCGGATCACCAAT
>JBKJTQ010000305.1:0-6430 GCA_046589895.1 Sphingomicrobium sp. | reverse complement strand
CAGCAGGCCGAGGCGGCGGGCGACTTCCTGATAGGCTTCGGCCTCGCCCCCCAAGCTCTGGCGGAAGCGGTCCTTGTCGAGCTTCTCGTTGGTCTTCATGTCCCACAAGCGGCAGCCGTCGGGCGAAATTTCGTCCGCGAGGATGACCCGGGCATATTCATTTTCCCACAGCCGCCCGAACTCGAGCTTGAAATCGACCAGCCGGATCCCGACCCCGGCGAACAGCCCGCACAGAAAGTCGTTCACGCGGATCGCCATGTCGGCGATGTCGTTCATTTCATCCTGGCTGGCCCAGCCGAAGCAGGCGATATGCTCATCGGCAACCATCGGGTCGCCGAGCGCATCGTCCTTGTAATAATATTCGATGATCGTCCGCGGCAGCTGGGTGCCTTCCTCAATCCCGAGCCGCTTCGAGATCGAACCCGCCGCGACGTTGCGGATCACCACCTCGATCGGGATGATCTCGACCTGGCGGATCAATTGTTCGCGCATGTTGATGCGGCGGATGAAGTGGGTGGGAATGCCGATCGTCTGGAGCGCGGTGAAAATATGCTCGGAGATGCGATTGTTGAGCACGCCCTTGCCGTTGATCGTGCCGCGCTTCTGCGCGTTGAAAGCGGTCGCGTCATCCTTGAAATATTGGATCAGCGTGCCCGGCTCGGGACCCTCGTAGAGGATCTTGGCCTTGCCTTCGTAAATCTGGCGGCGACGGGTCATGAGGCGGGGGATACTCCGGATTGCGAACGAGGGGCGGCTATAGGCGAGCCGCTCATCGTAAAGCAATTCGCATGGAGCTCCCCGCGCCTCAGATGATCACGAATGGCGACAGCGTGGCCGCCAACGACGCTCCGCTGGCTAGTATCACCCCGACCACCAACAGCAGGCGCTGGCGAGCCGAGGTCAGCGGCGGCGCAAGTTGCTCGTCGCCCCTGCGCCACGGCGCGTCGAACTGGATCGCGGCGAGGCGGCGGAAGACGTGGGCCGTGCCGGCGACCAGACGGTCGATGCTGGCATTGAGCTCGGCCCGGCCGGATTGATACTCACGGTCATAAATTTCGTCGCGCATGATCTTTCCTTTCCTGTTGCTCGCCGGCGGCGCTGGGGAGTCCGCCGGAGAGGATGAGTAGATAGGAAAGCCAAGATCGTTTCGCCAATCAAAGGATAGACAGGGTCGATAAGGCTGGCTTATGATAGGCGGATGCGACAGATTCCCCCGCTGGCCGCCATCCGGGCATTTGAGGCCGCTGCCCGGTTGGAAAATTTTACGGCCGCCGCGGTCGAGCTTGGGATGACCCAGGCGGCGGTATCATACCAGGTTAAAGCGCTCGAGGAGCGGATCGGCGCTTCGCTGTTCGTGCGCGAGAAGGGGCGGGCGGCGCTAACGCCGTTGGGACGGCAGCTACTTCCGTCGCTGAGCCAGGCGTTCGACGGCATCGCCCAGGCGTTCGCCGCGACGCGCGAGGAGGATGAGGCGCTGCTGACGGTGACGACCACCTTTACCTTTGCCAATACCTGGCTGGCGTGGCGGCTGGGCGGGTTCCAGGTCGAACATCCCGACCTTGCGGTACGGCTGGCGACGGGCAACAGGCTGGTCGATCTCAAGACGGGCGAGGCCGATGTCGCGATCCGCGCTGGGGCCAAAGAGTGGGACGGGCTTGATTCGACGCCGTTGATGGCGGTCGATTTTTCGCCGATGTGCGCGCCGTCGTGCCTGGCACGGACCGAGGCGGCACTCGGCCGGCCGATCGTGCCCGCCGACCTGCCTGGCCTGCCGCTAATCACTCCCGACGACAGCTGGTGGGACGCATGGTTCGCCGCCGCCGGGGTCGATGGCGGCGCGCGCCGTCGCCGCGCCGGGCTGCGGCTCGACAGCCAAGCCGACGAGGGTCAAGCTGTGATGGGCGGGCAGGGGTTCGTGCTGCTGACCCCGGCATTCTGGAAGAATGACATCGCCGACGGGCGACTGGTCCAGCCGTTCGCGCTGACCGCGACCGCCGGATTTCGCTACTGGCTGGTGATCGCCCCCGAGCGCAGGAATGTACCCAAGATCAAGCGCTTCAAGGAGTGGCTGATGGAGCAGGTCGAGGAGGCGGCGCGGTAGGCGGCAGGGGTGGCGCTCCGGGCGTCGATGCCGCGACAATCTTGACATCCAGCCGTTGCTGCGGGGTCAGATATTTGACCGCCAGCGCCTGAAGCTGGGCGGGGGTGATCGCGGCGATCCTGGCGCGCAACCCGAGCAGCCGGTCGAGCCGCGACGGGTCCGACTGGGCGCGCGTGACGAGCCCGGTCCAGGCGCCATTTTCGCGCAGCGAGCGCCCGGCGTGCTCAAGCATCGGGTTGCGCGCGCGCACCAGCAGGTCGGCGCTGACCGGGGCCGATCGCAATTGCGCGGTCGCGGCGTCGATCGCGGCGCGGACTTCGTCTATCTTGTCGGGAGCGACCACCGCCGAGGCATTGAGCACCCCGAAGCCGGGATAGGTGTCGGACAGGTTCGACGCCACGGTGGCGCCATAGCTGTCGCCCAATTCCTCGCGCACCTTGTCGATCAGCATGATCTGCAGCGCGCTCGACAGCAGCCCGAACTCGGCGACGCGGACCGGGTCCCTGTCGTCGTCGGTCGGCCAGGCAGCGATCACCATCGCCTGGCTCGCGGTCCCATTGTGGGTCAGCGTGACGGGGGTGCGGTCGGTGCGAAAACGCACCACGCGAGCGGCGGTGTAGTCGGGCGTGGCTGCGGCGCGCGGCGGCAAGGCGCCAAAGCTGCTCGCGATCGCGGCGATCACCGCGGCTTCGTCAATGTCTCCGACGATGCCGATGTCGATCGGCGCGGTGGCGGCGACCGGGGCATAGGCCGCTCTGGCCTCGGCGAAGCTGCGCGCGACGAGCGCTTCGGTCGGGGGCAGACCGAAACGCGTATCGCCACTGGCGTAAATTACCGGGACGAGCGCCTGCGCGACGCCTTGCGGCTGCGCGCGGGTTTGGGACTCGATCAGGGGCACGATGTTGGTCCAATGATTATAGGCCTCGGCGCGATATCCCGGGTCGAGGAGATAGGCGGCGCTGAGCTTGAGCTGGAGCGCGAGATCGGCGGGCGTGGTGACCCCGGCCGAGACGAAGGCGTCTTCGTCGACCGAAGTGCCGAGCGTGACGACCTTGCCCGCCATCAACTGCTTCAAATCGTCTTGCGATTGCTTGCCGGTCCCGCCGAGCGAGGAGGTGATGCTCATCAACAGCCCGAGCCCGGGCTTGTCGAGCGGAAGCGCGAGTTCCCCCCCCGCCATGCGCACTTCGAAGCGCACTTTCCCTTGTTCGAAATCGGTCTTCTTGAGGTTGAGGCGGACATTGTTGGCAAAGCGGATCGTACGCACCCCCGCCGCGGCAATGCGCTGGTCGGCGACGACGGTCCCCGCTTTGCCAAAGCTGTCGTAGGCGAAGGCGGTGACGCCGGCGTCGGCGCGCGCCGGGGTGGCGGTGGCTGCACTCTTGGCGAAGGCGACGGCGAGCTGTTGCGGGGTGCCGACGGGTTGCTTGGCGCTGACGAACACCATCGGCGCGCTTCCGCTCCACAGCGTGCGAAACTCCTGATTGACGCGGGCGAGCGTGACGGTCGGGGCGAAGGCCTTGTAATGCGCCAGCCGCCACGCCGGGGTGGTGACGAAATCATCGTCGGATATGGTCGCCACGATCGCCCCGGCAAGCGCCTCGTTACGCCGTGTGCCGGCCTGCGCCGCCGCGGTTTCGAACGAGGTGGCGAGGTTGGTCGTCACCTCTTTCAGTTCGGGGGCGGTGAAGCCGTGGAGCGTGGCGCGGCGCACTTCCTGCTCGGCGGCGGCGAGGGCGGCATTCCATTCGCCATCCTTGGCGGCGAGTGTCACCGCGGTCGAGAGCGCGACATCCTCGACCTCGCTGGCCGACATCGACCCGCCGAGCAGCACGGATCCGGGCGCGGTGGCAAGGCGTTCGAGGCGGCGATTGAACATGCCGATGGCGATCGCGCGGACGAGCTTGTTGTTGCGCTCGGCGATGGTGTCGGCGGGGTCAACGAAGGGGCGGTAGAGGGTGAGGTTGGCGGTGTTGGTCATCGCCTTGTCGACGAAGCTGCCGAACGCCGGCGCGCGCTGAAAGTCGATGCGGCCGCGCGGGAGCGGCGCCCCCGCCTTGCCCTTGCCGCGCCAATCGGCGAACCTGGCCTTGACCTGCGCCTCGATCGCGACTGGATCGAGATCGCCGACGATCACCAGCGTGGCATATTCGGGACGGTAGTAGCGGCGGTAGAGGTCGGCGATGCGCGCGGCGGGGGCGGTGTTGATGACCGCGACGGTTCCCATTGGGAGGCGCTGGCCGTAGGGGGTTTGCGGCGCCTGGAAATTGAGCAGGCCGGTGACGTAGCGCAACTGGAAGCTGTCGCGGGCGCGGCGTTCGCCCTCGATCACCCCGCGTTCGCGCTGGACCGAAGCAGGATCGAACTTCACCTCGCTCGCCACCTCGCGCATCAGGAACAGAGCGGTGTCGATCCGCGGCTTGTCGGTCGCGGGAAGCTCGAGCAGGTAAGTGGTGCTGTCGAAGCCGGTCTGGGCATTGGTGTCGGGGCCGAAGGCGAGCCCCTGCCGTTCGAGTATGCGGACCATCTCGAGCTCGGCGACGTTGGTCGTGCCGTTGAACGCCATATGCTCGATGAAATGCGCCAGCCCGCGCTCATCCTCGGCCTCGGCGATCGACCCGAACTGGAAGTGGAGCCGGACCGAGGCGGTGCCCTTGGGCGTGGTGTTGCGCTGGATCGCGTAGCGCATGCCGTTGGCGAGGCGGCCGTAGCGGATCGCGGGGTCGGCGACGACGTCGGTCACCGGGACGCCCCAGGCGGTGGTCGCGGCCCTCACTGAACCGGACGGTGTGGCGGCGGGCTGCCGGGCGAGCGCGGGGGCGGTCGCGGCGGCGGTCAGCGCGGCGAGGCTGACGCCGATCGCCAGGCGGTATGAATTGTTGTGCGACGCCATGCTCTTACTCCCCCCGGCCACGATGGCCGGCGCGCGCCTTAGCTAGCCGGGGCGGGGAGCGGGGGGTAGTCGGTTCGGCAGACGGCGCTGCGGGGTCGATGAACGGGCGGGGTCGATGAACGGGCGAGGTCGATGAACGGGCGGGGCGGGTCAGGGGCGGGGCGACGGCGGCTCCTTCGACGGGCTCAGGACAGAGCTTACGTTCCTAAGTTCCCTAAAGTCTCCGGGAGGGCTACCATATTGTCCGGATTGCGGCGGGGCTGGGCTACAATTGGGTGATGCGCGGTTCGCTCCGGGCGCAGCGTTCATGGATGCCGTTGACCAGCCGGTCGATCTCGGCGCGCAGCGCAATGTCGGCGGCCTTGCGCGCGGCCTTATGCTCGGCGCGTGCGGCGTCAAGCGCGAACAGGTCGAGCCGGTGCTCGCGCCGCGACAGAGCGGTGCGGCGCAAATCGTCGGCGCTGCTCGCGCGCCCGCCAAGCAAGGCGATGGCGAGCCGGTCGTTGCGGCGATGCTCGACGCGGATCAATTTGCCACGGCGATAAACGGGGACATAGCCGCCGACGAGCGCGCGGTTGAGCGAGTCGGCGCGGAGGTGCGAGATGCCCAAATCGATCGCCCGGTCCCACGCGCGGACGAACGATCCGGCCTCGGGCGCGTCGCACAGGCGATAGGCGCTCCGCGGTGTCATGCCGACCGAGCGCGCCGCCGCGGCGACGCTGCCACAGCGGGCGAGCGTGGCGATGAAAGCGTGTTGACGCTCGGCGCTCCACCCGTTGCGGCGCTGGCGCAGGCGGGGGACGGGGGTGAAGGCAATGTCGGGCGGCACGTCATCGGCGCGGTCGAGCGCGTCGGCGGGCAAGGTCTTTGGGAATATGGGTTGGGTCATGGTCCTCTCCGGCATGAAAACGGGAGGACCGCGTGAGCTATAATGGGTGCGGGGGGTGTAGGACAGCGGATTTTTTCGCTTATTTCGAACAGATGCGAAAACCATTCGCTGGCGTCCCATCCGGTCAAGCGACCGGCCAGAGCCTTGAAGCCAGCTTCGCCCGGCCAGCGGCGGCAAAGCTGCTGACTGACGTCACGGATTACTCCGTGACGGCTTGCCGCATCGCGATTGCTGTGCAAACCATGGTTGACATTCTGGACTGTAAACCATAGGATACAAATGTTCGAAGTGAGGCAGACCACACGATTTGCTACCTGGCTGGCCGGATTGCGTGATGAACGTGCCCGGGCACGAATATTGAAGAGGCTCGATCGGGCGGGCCAGGGAAATTTAGGAGACGTGGCGCCGGTTGGCGAGGGCGTTTCCGAGATGAGGATTTTTTATGGGCCGGGCTATCGGGTGTATTTCATCCAGCGAGGCTCGAAACTGATCGTTCTTCTATGCGGCGGCGACAAGTCGACGCAGGGCGCCGACATCGACGAAGCAA
>JBKJTQ010000196.1:0-5330 GCA_046589895.1 Sphingomicrobium sp. | reverse complement strand
GTGGCGCATCCGATCCTGTCGAACGGCGACCTCGACAAGATTCGCTCGATCCACGAAGTGGTCGATGGCGCGTTCCGTACGGCAACGATCGATGCGACACTTCGAGCCGCTTGAACGTACCGGCATTGCGGCCGAGCAAATTGGGTCGTGGGCCGATCATCGAGACCAGCGACATCACCATCGCCTCGCGAATTGGATCAATCGCGGGGTTGGTGACCTGCGCGAAATTCTGCTTGAAATAGTCGAATAGCAGGCGCGGCCGGCGCGACAGCACCGCGATCGGCGTGTCGGTGCCCATCGATCCCAGCGGGTCGGTGCCGCCCGCCATCGGCGTCAGGATCAGCTTGAGATCCTCCTCGGTGTAGCCGAACAGCCGCAAGCGCTCGGCCAGGCTACCGGCGCGCCGCTCGACGGCGGCGACCCCAGGCAGATCTTCGAGCTTTATCTGGGTCTCGCGCAGCCACTCGCCATAAGGCACCTCGCTCGACAGCTTGTTCTTGATTTCGAGATCGTCGATTATTCGTTTGGCCTCGAGGTCGATCAGCAGCATCCGTCCCGGTTCGAGCCGCCATTTGCGAACGATCTGCGCCTCCGGCACGTCGAGCACACCGCTTTCAGAGGCGAGGATCACCCGGTCTTCGGTGATCGTCACACGCGCCGGGCGCAGCCCGTTGCGGTCGAGCATCGCCCCGATCTGCCGCCCGTCGCTAAATGCGATCGCGGCGGGCCCGTCCCACGGCTCCATCAACGCCGCATGATATTCGTAAAAGGCGCGCCGTGCCGGGTCCATCTCGGCATTGCCGGCCCATGCTTCGGGCACCAGCATCATCATCGCATGCGCCAGAGGGTAACCGCCCGCGATGAGCAGTTCGACCGCATTGTCGAGGCTTGCCGTGTCCGACTGGCCATGGGGGATCAGCGGCCACATTTTGGCGAGATCGGCTCCGAGCAGCGGCGATTCCATCGTCCGCCGCCTGGCATTCATCCAGTTGACATTGCCGCGCACCGTGTTGATCTCGCCGTTGTGCGAAATGAAGCGGTATGGATGCGCGAGTTTCCACGACGGAAAAGTGTTGGTCGAAAAGCGCTGGTGAACCATCGCCAGCGCCGAAACCGTCCGCGGGTCGGCGAGGTCGCGGTAGAAGGAGCCGAGTTGCGTCGTAAGCAACTGCCCCTTGTAGACCAGGGTGCGCGTCGAAAAACTGGCGATATAAAACTCGGCCAGCCCGGGAAGCGCCTGTTCACCCGCCATCCGCGCAAGCGGATTGAGTATCTGCTTGCGGATTACCAGCAACTTGCGTTCGAACGCGTCCTGGTCGGCAATACGCGGACCGCGCGCGATGATCGCCTGGCGGATCTCCGGCCTGGTCGCGAGCAGGTCAGGGCCAAGCCCGCCGACGTCGATCGGGACCTCGCGCCAGCCGAGCATGATCTGCCCCTCGATCGCCACGACTCGTTCGAAATGGCGCACGGCCTCGGCACACGCAGCATTGTCGCGCGGTAGGAAACACATTGCGACCGCGTAGCTGCCCGACGCCGGAAGACTGATCGCTTCGCCTTCGGCCCACGCGCGCATCAGCGCATCGGGCAACTGGATCATGCAGCCCGCGCCATCGCCGAAGAGGGGATCGGCCCCGACCCCGCCGCGATGGTTGAGATTGGCGAGTATTGTCAGCCCGTCGCGGACGATGGCGTGCGATTTTTCTCCGCGAATGTCGGCAACGAATCCGATCCCGCAAGAATCATGCTCTCGCGACGGGTCATACAAGCCCTGGCTGATCGGCATCGACGGCGTTGGCAACGACTCAGTCCCTTCGACAGAATTAATCGCAACATTTGTCCCATTTGTCGAAATTGCTGCATCGCAACAAGGCGCGCAAGCTAAATCTAAGGTTCGTTGCACACCCTATCTCCCGCGCGGCTTGGCGGCCGCGGGGGGTATCGGGAAAGCGGTGGTTCCCTTGACCAATTCCATGGCGAAACGCGACGTCACGTTTTTCAGCGGTAGCAGCGCGATCAGCTTGCGATAGAAAAGGTCGAATGCGGCCATGTTGGCGGCGGCGACGCGCAACAGATAATCGACGTCGCCGGCCATGCGGTGGACCTCCATCACTTCAGGCATCGCCACGACCGAATTGGCGAAGCGATCGAGCCACTCCTTCGAATGATCGCCACTTTCGATCTCGACGAACACCGTCAGCCCAAGCCCGATCGCGTCGGGATCAAGCAGCGCGACTCGTCGCCGGATCACCCCGTCTTGCTCAAGCCGCTGGATTCGCCGCCAGCACGGCGTCTGCGACAAGCCGACCTGATTCGCGATTTCGCCGACCGCTACCGAAGCGTCTTCCTGAAGGATAGCCAAAATTTTGAGGTCGACGTCGTCCATTCTAGTCCTCGGGTCGAAATGAGCATAAATTGCTAATAGTGGTTGCTGCAGCGCAATAATAACGCCTTCTTCAGCCTGTCCATTGAAATCGCCTTTTTGCCCGGATATCTGCAATTTGCAATCCCAAGGTGAAGGCGATCCGCCGTTAGAACCTATTTGCAGTGGCGTGAACATAATTAGCAAAAAATGCTCATTTGGGCAAGTTTGGAAGATTAAATGTCTCAATCGTCTGAATCACGCGTCGCGTCAGGAGCGCTGAGGTGAGGGCAAACTATGGTATCGTCGCACCTACGCTCGCCGACCATCCCGGAGATCGCCTCGAAGATCTGCGCCGCCGAGTCGCGGGGCGGATCGTTTTCACGACGAGTTTCGGGATCGAGGATCAGGCGATCGTTCACCTGATTGCCGAGCGCGGACTGGAGATCGATGTCGCGACGCTCGACACGGGGCGGCTGTTTCCCGCGACCTACGCCTTATGGGCGGAAACCGAACAGAAATATTCCCTGCGCATCGCTTCGTTTCATCCCGACCAGCAATCGCTTGGCGCATTCGTCGCGGAGCGGGGGGTCAACGCATTTTACCAGTCGATCGACGCGCGGCTTACCTGCTGCAACGTCCGCAAGGTCGAACCCCTCGGCCGTGCGCTCGCGGGCGCGGCGGCATGGGTTACCGGATTGCGCGCCGACCAGTCGGGTGACCGCGCCGCGGTCACCCTTGAGTCGTGGGACGACGCGCGCAAGATGATCAAGTTCGCGCCTTTGTTCGATTGGGGTCGCGAGCAAGTCGCCGATTTCTGCGCGGTCGAGCGCGTTCCGGTCAATCCACTCCACGCGGAGGGGTTCGTCTCGATCGGCTGTCAGCCGTGCACCCGCGCAATCATGCCCGGCGAGTCCGAGCGCGCCGGCCGTTGGTGGTGGGAGAATGACGAAAGCGCCGAATGTGGTCTGCACCTTGGTGCCGACGGCAGGCTCGTTCGACGGAAAGTCGCATGACCGCCGCCCCCGCCCGGAGCGTACGGGCCCGGAGTCCAGCCGAACGCATCCCGGCGGTCACAACAGCACGGATCGCTCCGCTTGCCAATCTGCCGCTGTTTCACCGCATCGCGGGCCGCAAGGCGGTCGTTGCCGGTGGATCGGATGGCGCGCTGTGGAAGACTGAATTGCTCGCCGCCGCTGGCGCCGACGTGCTCGTCCTTGCCGGCAACGCCACGCAGGCGAAGAAATATGACGCGCTCGCCGCCAACCCGGCAGGTGGATCGGTGACCGTTCTGCCGCGCGGCTGGACTCCGGCGGACCTCGATGGTGCCGCACTCGCCGTCGCCGCGCTCGCCGACCGCGAAAAGGCGCTACGCTTTGTCACGGCGGCGCGCGCGGTAGGAGCGCCAGTCAACGTCATCGACCAGACCGAGCTTTGCGATGTGTTGTTCGGCACGATCGTCAACCGCTCGCCGGTGGTGCTCGCCATCTCGACCGACGGCGGCGCGCCGATGCTCGGCCAGTCAATCCGCGCGCGCATCGAAAGCGTGCTTCCGCTCGGTTTGGCGGGGTGGGCCAAAGCGGCCCAGGCCTGGCGGCCGCGGCTGAAGCAGCAGATCACCAGTTTCGACGACCGGCGGCGTTTCTGGGAGCGGTTCGTCGAGCGCGCCTGGGCGCGCCCCGACCAAGTCCCCGACGCGGCTGATCTCGAGGACCTGTTCGATGCGCCTCTTACCGCCGGCCGCAAGGGTCGCGTGACGCTGGTCGGCGCCGGTCCCGGCGATCCTGAGCTGCTCACCTTGAAGGCGGTTCGGGCACTGCAATCGGCGACGGTCATCCTCTACGACGATCTGGTTGGCCCCGGCGTGCTTGAGCTTGCACGGCGCGAAGCGCGGCGGGTGGCGGTCGGCAAGTCGGCAAGTGGCCCGTCGTGCCGGCAGCAGGACATCAACGCCCGGATCGTTGCTCTCGCGCTGGCGGGCGAGCGCGTTGTCCGTCTCAAGGGCGGCGATCCGCTGATTTTCGGTCGCGCAACCGAGGAAATCGATGCCTGCCGCGCCGCGGATGTCGAAGTGTCGATCATACCCGGGATTTCGGCCGCGCAAGGCGCGGCAGCGGCGCTCGGCTTTTCGCTGACCGAGCGCGGCAAGGCTCGGCGAATCCAGTTTGTCACTGGCCACGGCGCTGACGGCAAGCTGCCGGCCGACATCGACTGGCGCGCGATTGCCGATCCGGCGGCGACGACCATCATCTACATGCCGCGCGCAACGCTCGCCAAGTTTGCGCAGCGGGCGATCGCAGCCGGGCTTGGCCCGGACACGCCCGCGGTGGCGGTCGCGTCAGCGACCCTCGCGGCGCAAGCGCAGGTCGCGGGAACGATCGCCGAGATCGCCGATCTTGCCGCAACGCTTCCGACGCGCGTGCCGGTGACGGTGATCATCGGCCGGATCGCGCGCCAGCGGATGGCCACGAATGCCGCCGTCATCGCCTTCAAGCAATCCGAAGCAGCGCAATGAACGCGCCCGTGACAATCACTCCCGGCGGTTTGACTCACCTCGGCCAGTTGGAGGCCGAGAGCATCCACGTCATGCGCGAAGTGGTTGCCGAGACCGAGCGGCCGGTGATGCTCTATTCGGTAGGCAAGGACAGCGCGGTGATGCTTCACCTCGCGCGCAAGGCGTTTTTCCCGGCGTTGCCGCCGTTCCCGCTGCTCCACGTCGACACCAGCTGGAAGTTTCGCGACATGTATTCGCTGCGCGACCGCACCGCGCGCGACAGCGGCATGGAGCTGATCGTGCATCGCAATCCCGAGGCCGAGGCGCGCGGGATCAACCCATTCGATCATGGCAGCCTGCACACCGACCTGTGGAAGACCGAGGGGCTGCGCCAAGCGCTCGACCAGCACGGCTTCGATGCCGCATTCGGCGGGGCGCGCCCGGACGAGGAAAAGAGCCGCGCCAAGGAACGCA
>JBKJTQ010000099.1:0-6154 GCA_046589895.1 Sphingomicrobium sp. | reverse complement strand
CAATCGCGCTGGACATTATAAGTATAAGAACATAGAGTGAACGGATGGCCCAGCTCAATACGCGCGAGAAACTAGCGATTCTCGCCGACGCCGCGAAATATGACGCCTCCTGCGCTTCGTCGGGAACGTCGAAACGCAACAGTCGCGGTGGCAAGGGCATCGGCTCGACCGAGGGGATGGGGATTTGTCACGCCTATGCCCCCGACGGACGCTGCATTTCGCTGCTTAAGATATTGCTCACCAACAGCTGCATCTTCAATTGCCATTATTGCATCAATCGCAAGAGCTCGAACGTCCGCCGCGCGCGCTTCACCGCGGCCGAGGTCGTCCATCTCACTTTGTCTTTCTACAAACGCAATTATATCGAAGGCCTGTTTCTGTCGTCGGGGATCATCGGATCGTCCAACTACACGATGGAGCAATTGGTCGAAGTTGCGCGCTGTTTGCGCGAAGATCATGAATTTCGCGGTTATATCCATCTAAAAACCATCCCCGACGCCGACCCCGAACTGGTCCGGCAGGCGGGACTCCATGCCGATCGCGTGTCGATCAACGTCGAACTGCCGACCGTGGCCGGGCTCGAACGGCTGGCGCCCGAAAAGGATGGTGGCCGGATCGAGGGCGCGATGCGCGACATGAAGGCGTCGATCATCGACGCGCGCGACGCGACCAGAAAATATAAGAGCGCGCCCCAATTCGCGCCGGCGGGCCAATCGACCCAGATGATCATTGGCGCTGATGCCGCGAGCGATGGCGACATCGTTGTCAAGGCGAGCCAATTGTACGACCGCTTCGGGCTGCGGCGGGTATATTACAGCGCTTTCTCGCCGATCCCGAGCCCGAGCGCGGTGCTCCCGCTCCAGCGTCCGCCGCTAATGCGCGAACATCGGCTCTACCAGTCGGATTGGCTGATGCGCTTCTACGGCTTCAAGCTCGCCGAAGTCGTCAGCGCGGCTGGTGCGGACGGGATGTTGCCTCTCGACATCGACCCCAAGCTTGCCTGGGCGCTCAAATTTCGCGACTATTTTCCGGTCGACGTCAATCGCGCGACGCGCGAGCAATTGCTGCGCGTGCCGGGACTCGGCACGAAGGCGGTGGCGCGGATCCTCACGTCGCGGCGCTGGCGGAGCATCACGCTCGACGATGTCGCGCGGCTCACCGTCTCAGTCGCGAAGATGCGTCCGTTCATCGTCACCAGCGACTGGCGGCCGACGCAGCTCAGCGACCGCGCCGACCTCCGCACTTTGGTCGCGCCAAAAGCTAAGCAGCTCGATTTGTTCGCGGCCTGAACCAAGCGCGCCGCGGCTCGTTAAGTGCTCAGGCATAAAGGGAGAAAGACGATGGCGGCAGATATTTTCGGGCGGTTGATCGAAGATCATGACAGGCATCGCAAGCTCATCGACCAGATTAAGGAGACCAGCGGCGATAGCGACGAGCGGCGAAGCCTGTTCGAGGCGTTCAAGACCGACGCCAGCGCGCATGCCAATGCCGAGGAAGAAACGCTTTACGTCACCATCATGGGCATAAGTGAAACGCGACAGGACGCGCAGCATTCGGTCTCCGAGCATGGCGAAATCGGAATGATGTTCGTCGAACTTGACGAAATGGACATGAGCTCGCCGGGCTGGCTCACCAAGTTCAAGACGCTCGCCGAGGAATATACGCATCATATCGACGAGGAAGAGGAAGAGAAATTCCCCAAGGCGCAGAAAGTGATCGACGAGGCCAAGGCGGTTGAACTGCGCGACGAGTTCAACCGCCGCAAGCCCGAGGAGATCGAGCGCGTCGAAGCCAAGGAAGACGTTCCGGAGATCAAGAAGGCGATCGAGGAAGAAGCCGGATAGGCCATGCTCCGCGACGGTCCGATGATCGACGCGCATCACGTCACGCTGGCCGCCGAGGACGATTTTGAAGGTTGGCGGGATGCCGCGCGCGGGCTGGCCGAGGCGGACGTTCCGCCCGCCGCCATTTCTTGGCTGGTCGAGAGTGGTCCCGCCGATCTGTTCGCGGGTGCGGACACCATTTCGCCGGCCGGGCCGAGCTTTGCGGTCCCGCGAGCGTTCGTTGATATGGCCAAAAAAGTGATCTGCCATTCGGATCGCGAACGCTTCGCCTTGCTCTACGCGATGCTGCTCAAGCTGCGCGTCCACCGTCGCACGATGGAGGATCGCGCCGACCCCCTCCTCGACCGGCTCGAGCGGATGGCCAAGGAGGTCCGCCGCGACCTCCACAAGATGCACGCCTTCGTCCGCTTTCGAGAAGTCGAGGACGAGGGTGGTGCGCGGTTTGTCGCTTTCTTCGAGCCCGACCACCACATCGTCCGTGCCGCTGCGGGTTTCTTCGTGCGCCGCTTCGCCGCCATGCGATGGTCAATCCTGACTCCCAATCTGTCGATTCACTGGGACGGCGCCACGGTGACCGAAGGGCCCGGGGCAACGCGCGCCGACGCACCTGACGGCGACCCGGTCGAGGTGATGTGGAAGACCTATTACGCCAGCATTTTCAACCCGGCGCGGGTCAAGGTGAAAGCGATGACCAAGGAAATGCCGAAGAAATATTGGAAGAATATGCCCGAGACGGCGTTGATCGGCGAATTGCTCGCGGGGGCACAGAATCGCGAAGCGGCGATGATCAAAACGTCGAGGAGCCAGGGGGTCATGCCGCGATCGAACATCCATGCCAGCTGGCAAGCGCTCCGCGACGGAGCGGCTAAATGCACGCGTTGCGACCTCCACAAATGCGCCACCCAAGCCGTCTTTGGTGAAGGCCCGCTCGATCCGACGATATTGTTCGTCGGCGAGCAGCCCGGCGACCAGGAGGATCTGGCAGGCCGTCCGTTCGTCGGCCCCGCGGGGCAATTGTTCGACGCCGCTCTCGCCGAAGCGGGGATTGACCGCGCGACGACCTATGTCACCAATGCAGTCAAGCATTTCAAATTCGTCGCGCGCGGCAAGAAACGCATCCATGCGAAGCCCGACGCGGGCGAGATTGAGGCGTGCCGCTGGTGGATTGAGCGCGAGCGCGAATTGATCCGTCCGCCGCTGACCGTCGCGCTCGGCGCCACCGCCGCGCGCTCGCTGATCGGCAAGGTGGTGACTATTTCGAAAGCCCGAAGCGCGCCGCTGACCCTCGCCGATGGCGGTCTATGTTGGGTGACGGTCCACCCGAGCTTTCTCCTCCGTCTGCCCGACGCCGAGGCGCGCCGCACCGAGCGCGCGCGGTTCGTCGCAGATCTCAAGCGGATCCGCGACCATGCCGCCACGCTCGCCGCCTAAAGCGCGACTCTGAACGCGGCGCGGAAGGTGCGCGGGTTGGCGGGGGTCAGATTATTATCGCTGTGGGTCAGCCCGATATACTTTTTGCCGGCGAGATTTTCGACGTTGAGCTGGAGTTTGAGCCGATCGGTCAGGCCGATGAAGGCGGCGGCGTCGATCCGGGTGAAGCCGGGAACGGTGACCGCGTTGGAGACCGAGGCATAGGTTTTCGACTGGTGATAAAGGCCGAGCCCGAAACCGAGCCGGTCGCTGAGATCGTAGCGGCTCCATAGCGAGCTCGTGAAGGTCGGAACACTTGCGACGCGCGTCCCTGCCACCGCCGCGGCGGTGGTGCGGGTGATACGGGCTTGCTGCAGCGCCGCCGAGGCGGCAAAACTCAAGCCGCGCGCGAGGCGCCCCTCGGCGGTCGCCTCAATGCCCTTCGAGCGCTCCTCCCCGGTCAGCACGGTCAATCGCGTTACCGGGTCGGTGGCGCGGGTATTGGTGCGCTCGAGGACATAGCCCGCAAGCGTGACGTCGATCGCCGGGGTCGCGGCCCATTTGAACCCGACCTCGCGATTGCCGAATTTCTCGGGCGCGAGCGAGGCGGTGCTCGGGGTCAGGCTCGAAAATTGGTCGCCCGATTGCGGCAGGAAGCTTTTCGACCAGCTGGCGTAGAGCGACAGGCTCGGCAGCGGCTTGACCACCAGCCCGAGCCGCGGCGACCACGCCGAATCCTTGCGTCCGAGATCGGCTCCCGAGATTTGGTTATGCGTATCGAGCTGGAACCAGTCGCGGCGGAGCCCGGCGATGAGCTCGACATGATCGCCGATCCGCGCCTGATCCTGGACGTAGATGCCGATGGTGCGCGCCTCGCTGTCGACCGCGGTCGCGCGGCGGGCGGGGCCGTCGCGGAAAAAGATCGGCGGCAGGACATCGCTCGATGCGAGCGGTACGCTGATCCGCAGCACCGTTCCATTGGCATCGAAGAAGCCTTCTTGGCGTTCGGAGAAGCTGTCCTGGTTGCTGAATTCGATCCCGGACAGCAAGGTGTGCGCGACCGGCCCGGTGACGAGCGAAGCGACGAAGTCGTTCTGGACGAACCGTGAGTCGCGCGTCGTGCGCGACTGATAGGCTTCGACCAGGACCGTTCCCGCGTTGGTGGCGTGGCCTGCGGCGAGCGAGTTGCGGTAAAATTTGTCATAGCTGCCGACTCGCGCCTTGGCGGTCCAGCGCAGCGCGTCGCTAAAGCGGTGCTCAACCGCAACGTCGCCGACATGCGCTTCGAAGCGCAGGCGATTGACATCGGGATCGCCAAAGAATTGTTCCTGCGCGCCCCTCAGCGGGCGACCGCCCTGCGACGGGATGCCGCGGTCGATTACGCGGCTATCGTTCGAATATTCGTAGGCCAGGTCGATCCGCGTGTGCTTGCCGAGCTGCCAGCCGAGCGTCGGATTGACGCCGATGCGACGGCCATCGACATGATCGCGGAAGCTGTCGAAGGTTTCATACACCCCGTTTAAGCGGCCCGATAGATCGGCGGTAAGCGGCGCCTGAAGGTCGATGTTTGTGACATAAGCTCCGTGGCTGTCGAGCGCGAGGATGCCGCTCGCGGCGCGGCTGCCATCGGCCTTCTTGGTCACGCGATTGACCACCCCGCCGCCCCCGCCGCGGCCGAAGATCATCGCGTTGGGGCCCTTCAGCACTTCGACCCGGTCGAGATTGTATAGCCCGCGATAATATTGGACGTCATCGCGAATCCCATCGACGAAGAAGTCAGCGGTGCTGTTCTGCCCGCGCAGGATGATCACGTCGCGGTGGCCTTCGCCCGCCGCGACGCTCGCCCCGGGAACCGCGCGCAGCACGTCGCTGATCGAGCGCATCGCCTGGTCGTCGATCCGCTGCTTGCTCACCACACCGATCGCCTGGGGAACGTCCTGAAGCGGCGTGTCGGTCTTGGTCGCTGATCGGACATGGCGCTCGCGCGGGCCGATCACGGTGACTTGCGCGGGCGCTTCCTCAAGCGCGACGGCTGCTTCGCCCCCGATGGCCGCGAGCGTGGACAAAGTGGCGGCAAAGAACGGAGCGGCGAACAAGAATTTTCCCCTCGACTTGACAGTCAAGGTAGCAGCTAGCGTTAATGAGAGTCATTCGCAATAGCATTTATTACACGGACGAGGAGTCGTCCCAAATCATCGCATCCCGCGTTCGCTACTTCTTGCGGGTGAAATCGACGCTGACGACGTTCGATCCATCCTCTGCCGGTTCGCCCATCGGCGGATCGTTTTCGGGCTCGTCATGGTCCTCACCGTGCACCGCGCCATTGGCCTGGAATTTAAGGCTAAAATCGACCGCCGGATCGACAAAGTCGGTGACCGCCGCGAACGGCACGACGAGCATCGACGCGACCCCACCGAACGACAGCCCGACGGAAAAACCATCATCCTCGACCTTCAGGTCCCAGAAGCGGTGCTGGATGACGATCGTCATCTCGTCGGGAAATCGATCGGCGAGATGCTTGGGAATATCAACCCCGGGAGAGCGGGTCTTGAAGGTGATGTAGAAATGATGTCCGCCCGGCAGTCCGCCACTCTTCTCGACCTCGTGAAGCACGCGCCCGACCACTTCGCGGAGCGCCTCCTGGACGATCTCGTCATAGGGAATCAGGGATTCAGAGGTTTCGTCGGTCATCGCTTTTTGTGGTAGCGAAGGCGGCCAAGCGGTCAAGCCGGAGTCGACGTCACCATGCCCATCGATGCCAAGCAGCCCTATGACGCGAGCAACATCTTCGCGCGGATTCTGCGCGGGGAGCTGCCTGCCAAGCGGGTTATGGAAAGCGAGCATTGTCTTGCCTTCCACGACATCAACCCGCTCGCACCAATCCATGTGCTGGTGATCCC
>JBKJTQ010000084.1:0-3145 GCA_046589895.1 Sphingomicrobium sp. | reverse complement strand
CGCGCCAAGGAAGGCGTGACGAGCCGCGATATCACCGACGAGGAAATCGTCGAGCGCACGCTCTACACGATGGTCAACGAGGGCGCGAAAATCCTTGAAGAGGGGATGGCGCAGCGCGCGTCGGATATCGATGTGGTGTGGATCTACGGCTATGGCTGGCCGGTTTATCGCGGCGGGCCGATGCATTGGGCCGATAGCGAAGGGCTGCAGAAAATCGTCGATGGGCTGAAAAATCAGGAAGCGCGGATGGGCGATGATTTCAGTTTCTCAAAATTGCTGCTCGACAATGCCGGAAAAGGCGAGAAGTTTACCCGCTGATGTGGGGCGAAGGACAAGGACGGCGATGAGCGATTACATGGTCGAACAGACAACCGGCGAAGCGACGGTCCGCTATTCGCACGGCGCTGCGCTGATCCATTGGGTCACGGGCATTCTCGTCCTTGCCCAAATCTATGTCGGGTTGCGCTTTGGCGACCTTCCCAAGGGACCGGAGCGGATGGAATTGTTCACTGTCCACAAGACGCTTGGCGCCTTGATCCTGCTCGCCGCCCTGGTCCGGCTCGCCTATCGATTGCTCAATCCGCCCCCGCCCTATCCGGCTGACCTTCCCAGGTGGGACCGGTTCGTCGCGGTATGGAGCCACCGCGCCGTTTATGTGCTGTTGTTCGCGCTTCCGCTCACCGGGCTCATCGCCGTGTCGGACCGCGCGAAGGACGGTTGGGTCGACCTGCTTTGGGGAATGCGAATTCCCGCGCTTCCGCTTGGCGACGGCGAGATATTTGGAGAGGTTCACGAGATTCTCGTGTGGACGACGATTACCTTGCTGGTCATCCACATATCCGCCGCAATCTATCATCACCTAATCGCGCGCGATGCCGCTTCGGGGCGGCTTCCGCCGTTGCCGTCAACCCGGCGCGACTAGGCGCGCTTCGGCAACAGCAGCAGCATCGCCCCCGCCAGCGCGGCAAGCGCGGCGGCGGCGGTGAAGGTCGCCGCCGGCCCGCCGCGATCCCACAGCAATCCCGCCCCAAGGCTGGCGAGCAACGCGGCGACCCCGCTGGCGAAGAAGAAAGCGCCGAAGCTGGTCGCGCGCTGATGGTCGGGGGCGGCGTCGGCGATCATCCGGCTGAAAATCCCTTGCGTCAGCGCCATGTGCGCGCCCCACAACACTACCCCAACCCCGATCGCCCACAGCGAACTCGCCTGCGCCAGCCACAGGTCGGCAGCGATCAGCAGCCCGATTCCGCCCAGCAGCACATGCCGCGGGGCAATTCGGTCGCTCAGGATGCCTGCGGGGTAAGCGAGGACGAGAAAGGCGAGGTTGAACAAAGCGAGCACGAGCGGCGACCAGGTGATCGAGACGCCGCCGTCAATCGCCTTGAGGATCAGGAAACTTTCCGAAAAGCGCGCCAGCCCGAACAGGAATCCGACCGCGATCAGCCGCTTGACCGGCTTGCTCAGGGTGCGAAACCCGCCCCACTTGATCTTCGGCTTGATCGCGGCATGGTCGCTGCTCTCGCGCAGCATTGTCCAAGCGAACAGGAACGACAGCGCCGCCGGAATCACCGCGACCCAGAATACGGCGCGAATATCGTTGGCGAACCAGAACATCAGCCCGACCGCGGCGAGCGGCGCGAGGAACGCCCCGACCGTATCGAGCGACTGGCGCAGCCCGAAGGCGCGCCCGCGCAGCTCGGGCGGGGTCTCGTCGGCGATCATCGCGTCGCGCGGCGCGCCCCTGATCCCCTTGCCGATCCGGTCGATGAAGCGCGCGCCGAGCACCGGCAGCGCGCCGGTCGCGAGCGGAAACAGCGGTTTGGACAGCGCTCCCATGCCATAGCCGAGCAGAATCCACGGCTTGCGCCGCTGGCTGCGGTCGCTGAGCCGCCCCGAGGCAAGCTTGGCGATGTTCGCGGTCGCCTCGGCCATTCCATCGAGCGCCCCCATCGCCGCCACCGGCAGTCCCAGCGTGACGGTCAAAAAGGCGGGCAGAAGCGCATGATAAATCTCGCTCGACAGATCCATCAGCAGGCTGACGATGCCGAGGATCCATACGGTGCGGGGAAGGGCGGGTCGGGCGGCTCGGGCTGTTTCCATCGTCATTGCAAGCGTAGCGAAGCAATCCAGCGGCGCAACCGATTGCTTGGTCGCTGCGCTCATCGCAACGACGATTTTGCCCGTCAACCTTGCATCCCTCTCAACATTTGCTAGCGTGCAATCATGTGGGGAAATAGCTCGGCATCGGAATTGGCATCGCGGTTTGCGCGGCTGGTCGAACAACTCGGCGGGGACACCGCCGCGGCTAAGACGATCGGACAGCAGCGTGATTTGCTCGCCGCGGTCGCGAAGGCCGAACCCGCGACGCTGGGTCAGGTCGCCGCTACGGTCAAACGCGGCGCCCCGGCGATCAGCCGCGCGATCGACACATTGGTCCGCGCCGGGCTGGTCGAGCGCCAGCCTGACCCCGGCAATCGCCGCCGCCTCGCGCTGCGGCTGACCGACACTGGGCGAGAAGCTCTGGAGCGGCCACCCGCCGCCGCCGGCGGGCTTGAAGCGCGGCTTTCCAAGCTGATCGGGAGTGAGCTGCGCGCGCTCGAACGCGGAATTGAAATCCTTGAACGTCTGCCGCGCTAAGTCTCTACATCCGCACACTTTAAACAATCGGGGCGCGCCATCCCTTGTTGCAACGCGTCATTTCGGCTAGGGGCGCGACTACTCTTATCCGGGAAATATTGAATGACCTCTCGCAACGTGGCGATCATCGCCCACGTCGATCATGGAAAGACCACGCTCGTCGACCAGCTGTTTCGCCAGTCGGGCACCTTCCGTGACAATCAGCGCGTCGAAGAGCGGGCGATGGATTCGAACGATCTCGAAAAAGAGCGCGGAATCACGATCCTCGCCAAATGCACTTCGGTCGAATGGCACGGTGCCGATGGCGTGACGACGCACATCAACATCGTCGACACCCCCGGCCACGCCGATTTCGGCGGCGAGGTCGAACGCATCTTGTCGATGGTCGACGGCGTGATTTTGCTCGTCGATGCCGCCGAAGGCCCGATGCCGCAGACCAAGTTCGTCACCGGCAAGGCGCTCGCGCTCGGGCTCAAGCCGATCGTCGTGGTCAACAAGATCGACCGCCAGG
>JBKJTQ010000244.1:0-2958 GCA_046589895.1 Sphingomicrobium sp. | reverse complement strand
ACAGGATCGACAAGGACGTCACCATCGTCCGGCTCAGCGTCTCGTTGAGCGACAGGTTGAGCAACGGTTCGATCGCCATCTTGCGATATTTGCGCAGATTCTCGCGGATCCGGTCATAGATGACGACGGTGTCGTTGAGCGAGTAACCGACGATGGCCAGGAACGCCGCGACGACGTTCAAATCGACCTGGAGCTGGGTGATCGAGAAGAAGCCGAGCGTCATCGCCACGTCGTGGAACAGGGTCACCAGCGCGCCGACCCCGAATTGCCATTCGAAGCGAAACCAGATGAACAGCGCAATTCCGATCATGGCGAACAGGATCGCGAGCGCGCCGTCCCGGGCTAGCTCTTCGGACACCTTGCCCGACACGCTTTCGCCCGCCGCGACCTTGGCGCCGGGATAATCGCGCTGGATGAGCGCGCGGACCTTGGTCACCACCGCGCTGGCGGCGGCGTCAGGGCCGTCGGGCTTGGGCAGGCGTATCTGGTAGGTACGCCCGTCGCCAAATTCCTGGATGTTGGCATCGCCGACATCGAGCGCGGTGATTCGCGCGCGCAGATCTTCGATATTTACCCGCTGGGCGAAGGTCGTGCGGACCACCTGCCCGCCAACGAAGTCAATTCCGAGGTTAAGCCCGCGCACCCCGACCAGCACGAGGCTGGCGATCGTAACGACGATCGACAGGATCAGCGCGAGGTTGCGCCAGCGCATGAAATCGACGTTGGTATTGTCGGGGACAAGTTTCAGTAAGCGCATGCGTCGATCCTAAATATTAAGCTCGCGCGGGCGCGCCTTGCGCACCCAAAGCGAGACCAGCATGCGCGTGAAATTGACCGCGGTGAAGACCGAGGTGATGATCCCGATCAACAGCACCACGGCGAAACCGCGGATCGGCCCCGACCCGAAGTAGAACATCAGCGCCGCGGCGATGGTGTTGGTGATGTTGGCATCGAAAATCGCGGTCGAGGCTTCCTTATAGCCGGTTTCGAGCGCGTCCATCACCCGCCGTCCGCGCCGCACTTCCTCGCGGATGCGTTCGTTAATCAGCACGTTGGCATCGACCGCGGCGCCGATCGTGAGCACGAAGCCGGCAATCCCGGGAAGCGTCAGCGACGATCCGAACACCGCCATGATGCCAAGGATGAGCAGTGCGTTGACGATCAAAGCGAGCGTCGCATAGACCCCGAAGCGGCCATAAGTGACGACCATGAAAAGGATCACCGCGAACGTCGCTGCGATCGAGGCGATCACGCCCTTGCGGATCGAATCGGCGCCAAGTTCGGCGCTAATCGTGCGCTCTTCCATGACGTTCAATTTGACCGGCAATTTGCCGCTGGCGAGCGCGATGGCGAGCTGGTTGGCGCTTTCGACGGTGTAGCTGCCCATGATCTGCGCCTGGCCGCCAAGGATCGGCTCGTTGATGTTGGGCGCCGACAGCACCTTGTCGTCGAGGATGATCGCGAACGGCTTGCCGGTATTTTCCTGCGTCACGCGGCCGAAGCGGCGTGCGCCCGCGGCATTGAACGTGATCGAGACGACCGGCTGGCCGTCCTGGTCGAACGACTGGCGCGCATCGACCAGCTGATCGCCCGAGACCATCACCCGGCGCTTGACCGCGATCGCCCCCCCCTCGACCAACGGCAGCACCTGGCTGCCTGCGGGTGCGCGGCCCTGAGCGACGAGGTTGGGGTCGGCTTCAAGGTCGACGAGCTTGAATTCAAGCCGCGCCGTCTGGCCGATCAACGACTTTAGCGCGTCGGGATCCTCGACCCCCGGGACCTGGACCAGGATTCGCCGCGCCCCCTGGTTGACGACGGTGATTTCCTTATTGCCCGCCGGATCGATGCGGCGGCGAACGACGTCGCGCGCCACGGTCATCGCATCTTTGAGCGCGCGGGCGTCGCCGTCGGCGGTCGGGGTCAGCTCGACGCGGGTCGAATCGACCACGCGCACGTCCCAGTCGCGGCTTCCGGTGAGCCCGACCGGCTGGGTCAGCGCGCGCATCCGCTCGACCGCGGCATCGACTTGGGCGGGGTTGCGGACCATGAAGCTCAAGCGCCCACCGGCGGTCGAAACGTCACCGACGTCGATTTGCGGCTCGCCGCGGCGAAGGTCGGTGGTGACGCTTTCTTCCATCGCCTGGAGGCGCTGCTTGGCGGCATCGACCGAGTCGGCTTCGAGCAACAGCTGGCTACCCCCAGCGAGATCGAGCCCGAGGCTGATCCGCGCGTCGGGCATCCAGCCCGGAAGCTTGGCCGCCTGCGACTTGGGCATCAGGCTCGGAATCGCGAGGATGATGCCGACGAGGATGATCAGCGTGACCGCCCACACCTTCCACTTCGGGAAGTCGAGCATCAATCGTTGGCCGGCTTTGCCGCGGTGGGATTGCCGACCTGGGTGAGCGTCGACTTTACGGCCATGACGCGCATGTTGGGGCCGAGCTCGACTTCGACTTCGCTATCGCCGACCTTGATCACCTTGCCGATCAGCCCGCCCCCGGTGACGACGCGATCGCCCTTCTTGACCGCCGCGATCTGCGCCTGATGTTCCTTCATGCGGCGCTGCTGCGGACGAATCATCAGGAACCAGAAGATCACGAAGACGAGCACCAAGGGGATCGTCTGGATGAAGAAACTGGTGCCGCCCGAAGGCGCGGCGGCGGCGGCGAGAATCGTGGAAGGGGGGGTCATGGTCACGTAATCTCTTCTTCTGGAGGCGCGCGTTGCGGTTGCGCGCGCACGAAGTGGCGCGCCGCCTATCACGGACTCGTGCCTGTTTCAATCGGACGGCGCCAGGGCTTTGGCACAATGCGAGACCGCCTTGCCACGGGCGGCGGCGGGGGATAGAGGGCGCGCTCTCGATGTCCGGGCAACCGGCCAGTCGACACGGTCGGGGCGTAGCGCAGCCTGGTAGCGCATCACACTGGGGGTGTGGGGGTCGCAGGTTCGAATCCTGTC
>JBKJTQ010000233.1:0-4633 GCA_046589895.1 Sphingomicrobium sp. | reverse complement strand
GCTGGCGGTGCTTGACCCGGCGCGCTCGCGGACCGGGCGGCATGGGGCGATCTTGTTGCCGTTCCAGGCGCTGCTCGGCGCGATCGAGGATGCGCGATGACCGACGTCGAGACCACTGAGCGCGCGACCCGCGCCTTGCTCGAAAGCGGCGCGGTGATGCTCGGCGCGGCGTTGCTGTTCGTGATGTTGTTCCGCAAGCTCAGGCTCGGCGCGACGCTCGGCTATATCGTCGGCGGGGCGCTGATCGGGCCGCAACTGCTCGGGCTGTTCGACGATCCCGAGGCGCTGGCGAGCGTCACCGAGCTCGGCATCGCGCTATTGCTGTTCGTGGTCGGGCTTGAGCTTCATCCCAGCCGATTGTGGCGGTTGCGCAAGGATATTTTCGGGCTCGGGCTGGCCCAGGTGCTGCTTTGCGGGTTGGCGCTGAGCTTGCTGATCCTTGCCACGCTCGGCCTCAGCATCGCCGCGGCGTTCGCGGTCGGGCTGCCGCTGGCGCTGTCGTCGACCGCGCAGGTGCTGCCGATGCTGCGCGGCGATGGCGACCTTAATACCCCGCAGGGCGAACGGGCTTTCTCGATCCTGCTGTTCCAGGATCTGTCGATCGTGCCGATGATCACGCTGATCGCGGCGATGTCGCGCGTCGCGCCCGATCCGTCGGATCCTGGCGGGTGGACGCTGGCGTTGTACACCGTCGGGGCGATCGTCGGGCTGGTGCTGGCGGGACGGTGGCTGATCAACCCGATGTTCCGCCTCATCGGGCGGCTCGGCGAGCGCGAATTGTTCGTCGTCGCGGGGCTGTTCACGGTGGTTGCGGCGTCGGCGCTGATGCATGCGCTCGGGCTGTCGGTCGCGCTGGGCGCGTTCATCGCCGGGGTAATGCTCGCCGAATCGCCCTATCGCCATGAACTCGAAAGCGACGTCGAGCCGTTCCGCTCGATCCTGCTTGGGCTGTTCTTCCTCTCGGTCGGGATGATGCTCGACCTTGGCGTGATTGCCGCGAAGCCTCTGCTGGTGATCGGGATCGCGATTGCGGTAATCGCGGTCAAGACGGCGATCCTCGCCGGGCTGGCGCGCGCCTTCGGCAATAGCTGGCCGCGCAGCGTGCGGCTTGGATTGCTGCTCAGCCAGGCGGGCGAATTCGGCTTTGTCCTGTTCGCACAGGCGGCGGGAGCGCAATTGATCCTGCCCGAGACCGCGTCGCTGTTCGGCGCGGTGGTGACGCTGTCGATGGCGGCGACACCGTTCCTGATGCGGCTCACCGAGCGGCTTGAAGCGAGGGAAGAGCGCAGTGCCAAGGGGCTTGACGGCCCTGAAGTGTCGCCACCGTCGCGCGCGATCGTGGCCGGCTATGGACGGTTCGGGCAGACCGTGGCGCAGATGCTGATGGCCAAGAGGATCGGAGTGACGCTGATCGATCTGAAGCCGCAGCAGATTGAGCTCAGCGAAGAATATGGCACCAAAGTCTATTATGGCGATGCGACGCGGGTCGATCTGCTGCGCATGGCGGGGGCGGAAGAGGCCGAGGCGATCCTGTTCTGCATTGACGGAGAGAGCCTCGACCGCGCGACGATGCGGCAGGTGCTCGAGGCATTCCCGCATGCAAAGGTGATGGCGCGGGTGTTCGACCGGCGGCATTTGATCGCGCTCGACGGGCTCGACCTTGCCTTTGCCCAGCGCGAATTGTTCGAAAGTGCGGTGGTGATGGGCCGCGCGGCCTTGAAGGCGATGGGGTTGGCGGCGGGCGAGGTTGAGCGCGTCGAGCGCGAATATCGGCTGCGCGATTGCGACCGGCTCGAACGGCAGGCCGAGACCGGCGACCTCCACGCCGGCGCCGATCGGACGTTCCGCCCCGATCGGCCCCTGCCCGACGAGGGGGAGCCAGAGCCAGGTTGAGCGCTGATCTCACTCAAGCCGATCGAATCAGGAGGAGCGGGTGAAAATGATTCAGGCCAATATTTTTTCCGCGAGAAAGGCTGCCAGCTGCACGGGGTCGATGTCGCGCGCGACGAACGCCTGGCCGATGCCGCGGGTAAGGATCAGCGTCAGCGCGGCGCCGTCGTTTTTCTTGTCGCGCGCGATCCAGGGGAGGAGGGTGAGGCCGTCGATGCCGACTTCGTCGAGGGTGGCGGGCAGTCCGATCTCATCGAGGTGGGCAGCGAGATGGCCGGCATCGTGAGCATCGCACAGGTCTAGCGCGGCGGAGAAGCGCAAGGCGAGGACGAGTCCGATCGCGACCGCCTCGCCGTGGAGCAGGGTGCCGAGTCCGGCCTCGCTTTCGACCGCGTGGGCGAAGCTGTGGCCAAGGTTGAGCAAAGCGCGCCGGCCGCTGCGATCCTCGACATCGCCCGCGATCATCCGCGCCTTGGCGGCGATCGCGGTCGCGATGGCGTGTTCGCGAAGGCCGGCGTCACCGGCGATCAGTGCGGCGCCATTGCTCAGGCACCAAGCGAAAAAGGCAGGGTCGTCGATCAGGCCATATTTGACGATCTCGGCATAGCCCGAGCGGAGCTGGCGGGGGTCGAGGGTGGCGAGGAAGGCGGGATCCGCGATGACCAGCGATGGCTGGTGAAAGCTGCCCACGACATTCTTCTCGCCAAACGCGTCGATCGCGGTCTTGCCCCCCACCGCGCTGTCGGCCTGCGCGAGGAGGGTGGTAGGGAGATGGACGACCGGGCAGCCGCGCTTGAACAGGCTTGCAGCGAGCCCGGTGACGTCGCCGATCGCGCCGCCGCCGAGCGCGACGATGCTCGTCGAGCGGCTCGCCCCGCGCTCCGCGAGGTCGGCAAGGAGACGGTGGAGGACGTCCCATTGCTTCGCCGCCTCTCCCTCGGGGAGGAGGATCGGCTCGCCGCCGCCGAGGAGGGCCTGGACGCGTTCGCCGTGGAGCGCATACACTTTGGGTTCGCTGACCAGGATGATCTCGCCGATTGCGGCGAGACGGTCGCGGGCGTGCGCGATCGGGCCGACCAGTACGTCATAATGCGCCGCCCCCGCGACTACCGGGATGCACTTCATAGCTCCAACCGTTCGTCCAGTGCGGCGACGATCGCATCGACCACGGCGCCGGGCGCGCCGGTCCCGCTGCGGATATGAATGTCGGCCTCGGCATAATTGGGGCGTCGTTCCCGGTCGAGCCGGGCAAGCGTTTCAACGCGGTTGCCGTCGCGCAGCAGCGGCCGCGTGTCGCGCCGCCCGGTGCGCTCGGCGAGCACTGCAACCGGTGCGTCGAGCCACACCGTCACCGCGCGCGCCTTGAGCAGCCGCCGCGTCGCGGGATCGACGAACGCGCCCCCGCCGGTGGCGATGACCCGCCGTTCACCCTCGACCAGCCGCGCGACGAGTCGCCGCTCGCCGTCGCGAAAATTGTCTTCGCCGTAAAGGTCGAACACTTCGGCGATCGAGGCGCCGCCCGCGGCATCCTCGATCGCGCTGTCGCTGTCGACGAACGGCAGCCCGAGGCGCCTGGCGAGGCGGCGGCCGACGGTCGATTTGCCGACCCCCATCAGCCCGACGAGCACGATCGGGCGGTCGAGGGGCGGGCGTTCAAGGTGATCGGGCGGCTTTTCCACGATACGGGCTATACATAAGGGGCGCGCGTCGGGCAAAAGCCGCGCGAACCTCATTCATTGTCGACGGAGTGCTCATGCGCGGCCTGATTGTTTTGATTGTCATTTTCGTGATCTTCGTCGGTGGCGCGATCCTCCTGTCGCGCAGCGTGGTCGAGCAGCCGACCCGGACGATCGAGGTCGAAGTGACCCCCAATGCTGCGCGATAATCTGAAGCTCGCGCTGCCGATCCTGCTCGCCGCGGGCGTTGCTGGGGCGGCGATTGCGCAGAGCGCGCCCGAATCGATCCTTCCGCCGGGGTTCGGCGATCCCGCGCCGCCCTCGCCGCCACGGGTCACTCCCCCGGCAACTCCGGCTCCCGCGCCGCAAACCAATCCCGCGGCGCCGCGCCCTGCGCCCGCGCCCGACCTGTCGCGGATCGAGGATATCATCTCGGGCCAGAACCTCGGCGCCGAAGCCGTGCCGATGGTGGTCGCGCCGCCGGTCGAATATCCCGATGACCGGCGCCGCGACCCGGCGATGACCGGCATCATCTGGCCCGAGGCGATCGGCCTCACCGGGCAGCCGTGGGGGAGCAGTTCGGGCAAGTTTTTGTCGGTCGTGCTGCGCCGCACCGACGGCCCGCTTGCGTCGCGCTGGGCGCAGATCGGTCTGCGCAACATGCTGCTTGCCCGGACCGAAGCGCCGCGACTGGTCAACCCCGCCGACTGGATCGCCGAGCGCGCCTGGCTGTTGCTCAAATTGGGCGAGGCCGATTCGGCGCGCCTGCTGGTGTCGGGAATCGACACCGAAGATTTCACTCCCAAACTTGTACAGGTCGCGGCGCAGGTCGCGCTCGCCAACAGTGACCCGTCGGGACTGTGCGCGATCGAGACCGCCCTGGGCGCGGTCGAGCCGCGGATCGCGCCGCTGGTGACCGCAATCTGCGCCTCGCTCGCGGGGGAGGCGGAGCGCGCCGCGGCCGATATCGACCAGGCGCGGCGGCGCGGCCGGGTCGATGCGATCGACCTCGCGCTCGCCGACAAGGTGATCGGCGCGGGCGCCAACACCGCGCGCGCGGTGACGGT
>JBKJTQ010000182.1:0-2841 GCA_046589895.1 Sphingomicrobium sp. | reverse complement strand
GGTCGATGCTGTCACCGGCTTCGCCGGCCAGCTTCTCGACGACGATCTTGTCTCCGGGGGCAACGCGATATTGCTTGCCGCCCGTGCGCACGATTGCGAACATGGGTCCTGCCTTCTGTTGGAACATATAGACCGCGCATGGAGCCGCACCGCGAGGCAAGGCCCTCGCGCGGAAAGCGTGCCGACTATGGGAGGCCCGCGATTCTGTCAACCGCTGCGCCGCCATTTGGCGATGTGGCATCAAGGTTACAGGCCGCGGTCAAAATGGATTTCATTGCGCTCCCCGATTGAATGCGCTTCAAATCGGTTCATCGTCGTCAAGATTGGCGTGTCCGCCGTGGGGGTGGTTCGGGCGACGCCGCAATGGGGGACGATAAAATGAAGCATTTCAGCCGTTCGATGCTGTTGGCATCCCTATCGACACTGGCGTTGTCCAGCAGCCCGGCCTTGGCCCAGGTGCCGCCATCAGCGCCCGCGACGACCCCCCCAGCCGACGATCCGGGGAATGTCATCGTCGTCACCGGCACCCGCCGCACCGATCGCAGCGTGACCGATTCGGCCTCCCCGATCGACGTGATCTCGGCGGCCGACCTACAGCAGCAGCCGACGCCGAACATGCTCGACGCGGTGAAGAACCTCGTTCCTTCCTTCTTCGTGCCGCAGAACACGATTTCGGACGCCTCGACGTTCGTGCGCGCGCCCTCGTTGCGCGGTCTTCCCGCCGACAACATCCTGGTGATGATCAACGGCAAGCGTTACAATCGCTCGCCTCTGGTCCAGGTCTATACCGGCGGCGATACCGCGCTGTCATTCGGCTCGCAGGGTTCCGATATTTCGCCGATCCCGTCGATCGCCATCTCCAACCTGCAGATCCTGCGCGACGGCGCGAGCGCGCAATATGGCTCGGATGCCATCGGTGGCGTGCTCAACTACGGGCTGCGCAGGGATACCGGCTTCGAAGTCCAGGCGCTCTACGGTCAGCATTATGACGACTTCCGCGAAAAGGTTCGGTTCGGCAACAACGGTAGGACCTGGCAACTTTCCGGGGCGGCCGGTGTCAAGTTGGGCGATAGAGGTTTCGTCAACATCTCCGGCGAATATTCGGACAGCGATGGCACCAGCCGCGGCGCCCAACGGCCGCACTCGGTGGCCTTCGCCCAGGCTTTTCCGGCGCTAGCTTCACAACTGCCGAATTTTCCCGGCCCGGTGCAGATTTGGGGAAGCTCACCCAACCATGGCTGGAAAGCCGTGCTCAACTCCGAGTATGAGGTCGGTGAGAAGAGCCAGATCTACTTGTTTGGCAATCTCGCGCACCACGAGTCGAACCAAAGTTTCAACTACCGCCCGCCGGTTACGCTCACCGGCTTCGAGCTCTTCGACGGTACGACCACGCGCACTACCGGCTCCGGCACCACCCAGTCGAGGAACTCCGCCTTCGCGCACCCGGTCTTCCTGACGCGCTGCCCAGCCGCTACCCCCACCTGTCCGTCCGGCGGGTTTGTCAGGACCAATCTGGCCAACAGCCAGCAGACCTTCAATTTCACCTCCCTCTATCCGGCCGGTTTCACACCGCGATTCGTCGGCGTGAGCGATCAGGCCTATGGGGTGGTTGGCTTCAAGGGCGGCGACGCCAGCGCGATCAAATACGATCTATCGGCCTCGCTCAGCAAGCAACAGCTCGATCTGTCGATGTACGATTCACTGAGCCCGTCGTTCGGACCGGATACGCAGACAGAGTTCAATTTCGGCAAGCTGATCCAGCGCGAGTTCAACTTGAACCTTGATCTTAGCCACGAGATCAACGCCGGCCTCGCCAGTCCGCTTACCCTGGCCGGCGGCCTCGAATTCCGGCGCGAGAGCTATGAGGCAACCGAGGGCGAGCTGCAGTCCTACGCCGCCGGGCCCTATGGTGTGCAGAATCTCTACGACGAGATTTCGCCCGGGGTCTACCGGTTTAACTCGCAGGTCACACTGCCTCCGGCGGCGAGCGGCTATGGCGGCACCAGCCCGACCTATGCCGGCAAGAACAGCCTGAAGAACTATGCCGGTTATCTCGGCCTCGAAGGCGACATCACAGACGCGCTCAGCATGGGCGTGGCGGCTCGCTACGAGCACTACTCCAGCTTCGGCAATGCCTTCGTCTGGAAGGTCAATGCATTGTATAAGGTAACCGACGCCCTCGGGCTGCGCGGCACAGTGGGCACCGGTTTTCACGCCCCTTCGCCAGGGCAGAGCAACGTCCAGATCATCACCACCACCTTTGTTGGCGGCGATCAGGTCCAGGTCGGCACCTATCCGGTCACTAGCGACGTCGCCAAATACTTCGGGGCGACCACACTTGGCCCGGAAAAATCGCTCAATCTCGGTGCTGGCGTGGTGTTCGAGCCGACGGCCGCCACCACGCTGACGATCGACGCCTATTCGATCAAGGTCAGAAACCGGATCGGCATCTCGCAAACCTTCCCCGTCACCGCGGCCGATGTCATTGCTGCGCCAGCGTTGGCTGACGTGGGTGTGGGCGGTACGGTGCAATATTTCACCAACGGTTTCGATACGCGCACCACGGGTGTCGATGTGGTCGGGAGCTATCGCACCCGCCTTGCCAGCGGCAGGCTCAACCTGACTCTTGCCTATAACTACAACCGCAGCAAGGTAACCGACTTCGATCCGGGGGTGATCGGGGTGACCCAGCTGATCGATATCAAATATCTCGCGCCCGCCCACAGGGCCAACTTCTCGGCCAACTGGCAGATCGGCGATTTCGCGCTAAACCTGCGCGAGAGCTACTATGGCGCGTGGCGGGTCTCCAACGACTATCCGATCCGCCTTGGCAACGTGACG
>JBKJTQ010000113.1:0-2638 GCA_046589895.1 Sphingomicrobium sp. | reverse complement strand
TTATTGGGACCAATTAGGGTGGAAAGACCGCTTCGCCCGACCCCAGTTCACCACCCGGCAATGGGATTATGCGCGTGCCGGACACCGCGAGCGGGTGTTCACGCCGCAGATCATCGTCAACGGCGGGCCGATGATGGTCGGGGGCAACCGGGCACATTTCAACCGGCTGATCCGCGACAGCGGGCCGCTCGCAAATGGTCCGTCGATCGATGTCACCGGGGGGCGCGTGACGATCGGCATGGGCAAGACGCCGGCACCGGCGACCGTCTGGCTGGTCCGCTATGATCCGCGCGTCCGCAACGTCGCCATCCGCGCGGGCGAAAACGGCGGCAAGACGCTGCCGCACAAGAATATCGTTACTGAGCTGACCGCGCTCGGCACCTGGACCGGCAAGGCGGTGCAGTTCACCGTTGCCGCCTCGCCCGATGCCGCGCTGCGTGGCGCCGTCATAGTCCAGCGCGGCACCGGCGGGCCGCTGGTGGCGGCGCGCATTCTTTAGGCGCAATGTCCTTGCTCCTGACGCTCGTCCTGCCCTTTTTCGCGACCGCGCTGATCTACAGCGCGGCGGGGTTCGGCGGCGGATCGACTTATACCGCCTTGCTGGTGCTCGCCGGGGTCGATTATCGCGCGGTGCCGATCCTGTCGCTGCTGTGCAACGTCCTGGTCGTCAGCGTCGGCACGTGGCGGTTTGCGCGCGACGGGCATCTTGACTGGCGGCGGGCGTGGCCACTGTTCGTTACTTCGGTCCCCGCGGCGTGGCTCGGCGGGCGGCTGGTGATCAACGAAACTTTGTTCGTCGGACTGCTCGGCGCGAGCTTGCTGGTCGCGGGGCTGCTGATGCTGTGGCAGCCCAAGTGGCAGCGCGCCGTTGACCCCGTCACCACCCGCCACTGGGTCGAGCCGATCGCGGGTGCAATGCTCGGCTTCGCCGCCGGCGTCGTCGGGATCGGCGGGGGAATCTTTCTTGCGCCCTTGCTTTATCTGTTGCGCTGGGGCTCTCCGAAGCGGATTGCAGCGACATGCGCCGCTTTCATCCTCGTCAATTCACTCGCCGGCCTCGCGGGGCAGGCGAGCAAGGGGCTCGGCGCGGCGGGAGCGGTAATCGGTGACTATTGGCTGTTATTCCCAGCGGTCGCGGTCGGCGGCATGATCGGCGCGACGCTCGGCAGCGACCGGCTGGATCCCAAATGGGTGCGGATATTAACCGCTTTGCTGATCCTCTACGTCGCCGCGCGGCTGCTGCTGCGGCTCGCGGAGAGCGCGGCATGATCGACGCTTACGGCCGCGCGATCACCTACCTCCGCCTGTCGGTGACTGACCGCTGCGATCTGCGCTGTGCCTATTGCATGCCCGAGGCGATGCGCTTTCTCCCGCGCGCCGATTTGCTCAGCCTTGCCGAGCTCGACCGGCTGGCGAGCGCCTTCATCCGCCAGGGGGTGCGCAAGCTTCGCCTGACCGGGGGCGAGCCGCTGGTGCGCAAGGGGGTGATCGACCTCGTCGCGAGCCTGTCGCGGCACTTGAAGTCGGGTGCGCTCGACGAACTGACGATGACGAGCAATGGTACCCAGCTGGCCCGGCACGCCGACGCGCTCGCGGCACATGGCGTCGAGCGCATCAACGTCTCGCTTGACACGCTCGACCCCGCCACCTTCAGCCGCATTACGCGCGGCGGCAAGCTCGACCAGGTGATCGCCGGGATCGATGCGGCGCGTGCCGCGGGGCTAAAGGTCAAGCTCAACACCGTTGCGTTGCGCGACGACAATCTCGACGAGGTCACCGATCTTGTCGCATGGGCACATGCGCGCGATTGCGACATCAGTTTCATCGAGGTCATGCCGCTCGGCGAGGTCGAAGCTCAGCGGGTCGACCAGCACGTTCCCCTGACCGAGGTCCGTCGCCGGATCGAGGCGCGCTGGCCGCTTACCGAGCTTGCTTTACGCACCGGCGGCCCGGCGCGTTACGCGCGGACCGCGGCGGGCTGCCGCATCGGCTTCATCACCCCACTGAGCCACAATTTCTGCGAACAGTGCAATCGTGTCCGGCTGACCTGCACCGGGCAACTCTTTCTGTGCCTCGGTCAGGATATCAGCGTCGACCTGCGCGCGATCATGCGTTCCACCGCCGACGACGCGCCGCTCGAGGCGGCGATCGCGCGCGCGATGCAGCGCAAGCCGCGCGGCCACGACTTCGTCATCGCCGCCAGGCCCGAGCTTGCGCGCCATATGTCGGTCACCGGCGGATGAAGCTGCGCTTCTTCGGACGGTTGCGCGATGCGATCGGCGACGAGCTGGAGGTCGAGCTCCCTCGCGAGGTAGCTAATAGCGAGCAATTGCGCGCCTGGCTCGGGTGCGACCATCCCGTTGTTCTCAACCCGGGCGTCAAGATCGTGCTCGACGACCGCATCCTCATCGCGCCGACGCCGCTCGCTGGGGTGTGCGAAGTTGCCTTCCTTCCCCCGGTGAGCGGCGGATGATCGCGCTCGCCCCCGCCCCGATCGATCCTGCAGCGCTGCTCGCCGACTTCACGCGGCGCGCGCAAGGCGTTGGCGCCATCGTCTCGTTCAGCGGGATCGTCCGCCCCGACGGCGGAGTGCGCGAACTATGGCTCGACCATCATGAGCGTCTGACCCTTGCCGCAG
>JBKJTQ010000059.1:0-8385 GCA_046589895.1 Sphingomicrobium sp. | reverse complement strand
ATCGTGCCCCCGGCTTGCGGGTGGCTGTGAAGGATCAGCGCGACCGGCGCGCGCGGGCGCGGCCCGGGGTCGAACCGCCCTTCGAGACGGCCTTCGGGTCCGGGGAATATCACTTCGGGCATGTGGGCTCGCTTCGACAGGATGTGAAAAAGCGCCGCGAGACAGATGCGTCGCGGCGACGGCTTCTATATAGGGCGGCGCGTCTTATAGGCAACGACAGGATTTTCCCGCTTTGGCCAACCGTATCTTCCTCGATCATGCCGCGACTACTTCGATTCTCCCCCAGGCGCGCGAGGCGATGGCGCGCGGCTTCGACGCTTGGGCCAATCCCAGCTCACCTCATGCCGAGGGCCGCGCCGCGCGCGCCTTGCTCGAGGAAGCGCGCGCGACGCTCGCGACAGCGCTCGACTGGCGGCATGACGTCATCTTCACCAGCGGCGCGAGCGAGGCAATCGAAATGGTCGCGGCGCGAGCGCGGATCGCGGGGCGGGCTCATGGCGCGACCGAACATGCCATCGTGCCGCATGCGATGGGTGCGGAGTCGTCGGTCATTGCGGTCGGGCAGGACGGGCTGATCGACGAGGCTGGGCTCGACGCGATTCTGGCGCAAGGACCATCGCTGGTTGCGATCCAGCTGGTCAATAATGAGACTGGGATAATTCAGCCGCTCGACCGTCTCGCGCCCAAAATTCGCGCGGCGGGATCGTTGTTGCTTGCCGATTGTGCGCAGTCGGCAAGCAAGGCACCGCTTCCCGACGCCGATTTCATCGCACTGTCGGCACATAAGCTCGGCGGCCCGCCGGGGGTCGGCGCGCTGCTGGTGCGCGATCTCGCCATGCTCGATCCGGTCGGCGGGCAGGAGAAAGGCTATCGTCGCGGGACGCAGGACGCGCCTGGCGCGCTGGCGTTCGCCGCCGCGCTGGCCGCCCGGCCGTACGACATGGAGCGCCTCGCCGCCTTGCGCGCGCGTCTCGACGACGGCGTTCGCGAAGTTGGCGGATTGGTGATCGGCGAGGATTCGCCGCGCCTGGCCACAATCGGCGCGGTTGCGCTTCCGGGCGCATCAAGTGCTTCGCTGCTGATCCAATTTGACCTTGCCGGGATCGCGGTGTCGGCAGGGAGCGCCTGTTCGTCGGGCAAGATGAAGGGCAGCGAAGTGCTCTCGGCGATGCATGTCGACCCCGAGGTCGCGGCCGGGTTTCTGCGGATCAGCTTTGGTCCCGCGACGAGCGAGGCCGAGATCGATGCCTTCCTCGACCAGTGGCGGCGGATCGCCGGGCGGATCGCCGAGGCGGCATGATCTACCTCGACTATCAAGCGACGACCCCGGTCGCGCCCGAAGTGGCGGCGGCGATGCGACCGTGGATCGAGGAGAAATTCGCCAATCCGCACGCGCCCTCGACTTGGGGGCGCGAAGCGGCAGCGGCGATTGAGGTGGCGCGCGGGCGGGTCGAGACGGCACTTGCTCCCCTCTCGTCTGCCGGAGGGGTTGGGGGAGGGACTGTCTCGTCGGGCCGTTTTGCCTTTACCTCCGGCGCTACCGAGGCGCTCAACTGGGCGCTCAAAGGGACGTTCGAACGCTCGCAGCGGCGCAAACTCGTCACCATCGCGACCGAACATGCGGCGGTGCTCGATACCGCCGAGTGGCTCGAGGGGCAGGGGATCGAAGTCGTGCGGCTTGGGGTTGGCCGCGACGGGCTGATCGACCTGGATCAGGCCGAGGCCGCCACCGACGACCGCACCGCTGTGGTCGCGGCAATGCTGGTCAATAATGAGATTGGCGTAATCCAGCCGGTCGCCGAACTTGCGCGGCTCGCCCACGCGCGCGGCGCGCTGCTGCTGTGCGACGCGGTCCAGGGGCTCGGCCGCGTGCCGATCCCCGATGGTCCCGACCTGATCGCGGTCTCGGCGCACAAGATTCATGGGCCCAAGGGCGTCGGCGGGCTGTGGATGCGCAGCGGGTGCGAGCCCGCGACCCTGCTCCATGGCGGCGGGCAGGAGCTTGGGATGCGCTCGGGGACGCTTTCGCCCGAGCTGATCGCGGGCTTCGGCGAGGCCGCACGGCTGGCGGCCGAACGGCGCGAGGCGGATTTGACCCATGTTGCCAAACTTTATGAACTTGCGCTCGCAACACTTGGGGAGGAATGGACAATTAACGGCAGTGTCGAGCAGCGTTATCGCGGCAACCTCAACCTCACGCGCAAGGGGCTCGACGGCGCGCGGCTGATATCGGACGTGCGCAACATCGCTTTCTCGCTCGGATCGGCCTGTGCCAGCGGCTCTGGGCGCCCGAGCCATGTGCTGCGCGCGCTGGGCCTGTCCGACCGCGCCGCGCGCTCGTCGATCCGCCTTGGCTTCGGGCGCTACACCGGCGAGGAAGAATTGGTGTCGGCCTGCCGCCGGATCGATCAAGCGGCGCGCGCGCAGGTCGTGCGGCCATGACCCGAGTGCGTTTCCTCACGCCCGGCGGCGAGCTTGATCGAGAGGTAGAGGCGGCGCCCGGCACCAATTTGCTCGATTTGGCACAAGCCAATGGCCAGCCGCTCGAGGGCAGTTGCGAGGGTTCGATGGCCTGCTCGACCTGCCATGTGATCGTTGCAAAAAACGATTTCGAGCGTTTGCCCTCCGCGAGCGAGGAAGAGGACGACCTCCTCGATCTCGCCGCGCATGTGACACGCACCTCGCGCCTTGCGTGCCAGCTCAGCGTGCCGGACGAGGGATTGCTGACGGTGCGCATGCCCGGCGGGGCCTATCACCTGGATAGATAAGGCATTGTGCCCCCGCGAAGGGAGGCAGTCTGGATCCCCGACTTCGCGGGTACGCCTTGCAGCGCGGCCTGCTCTTCGCCATATGCCGCCCGGGAGTCGGGCGGACGGGGCTGTCGCCAACCTGGTCAGATCCGGAAGGAAGCAGCCACAACGATTTCGTCCCGGGTCGTTCCGGCTCCCACTTGACAGCCCCCACAGGCCGTCACCCCGGACTGATCCGGGGCCAACCTTTTTGGGTCGCCAGCAAAGAAGGTGACGGCAGTGGAACCCGGCGCGTTCACCGCCTAAACCCCTCACCATGATCGACGACGAATCGCCCGGCCTTGGCCTCGACCTGCCCGAAGTAGCGCTCAAGACCACCGCCCCCGCCACGCCCTACCGCGTGCTCGCGCGCAAATATCGGCCGCAGTCGTTTGGCGAACTGATCGGGCAGGATGCGATGGTCACCACGCTTGGCAACGCAATCGCCAGCGGGCGGGTTGCGCATGCCTTTTTGCTCACCGGGGTGCGTGGGGTGGGCAAGACGTCGACTGCGCGGCTGGTGGCGAAGGCCCTCAACTGCGTCGGGCCTGACGGGCAGGGCGGGCCGACGATCGAACCGTGCGGGGTGTGCGAACCGTGCGTCGCCATCGCCGAGGGGCGCTATATCGACGTGATCGAGATGGACGCCGCGAGCCATACGGGGGTCGACGATGTGCGCGAGATCATCGAGGCGGTGCGCTATGCCGCGGTCTCGGCGCGCTACAAAATCTACATCATCGACGAAGTCCACATGCTGTCGAAAAATGCCTTCAACGCTTTGTTGAAGACGCTCGAGGAGCCACCCGCGCACGTCAAATTTCTGTTCGCCACCACCGAGGTCAATAAGGTCCCGGTGACAGTGCTGTCGCGCTGCCAGCGGTTCGACCTGCGTCGCATCCCGGCGGGCAAGCTCGCCGCGCATTTCGCTTATGTCGCCACGGCCGAAGGAGTCGAAGTCGAGGATGAAGCGCTGCAGGCGATCGCCCGCGCCGCCGAAGGGAGCGCGCGTGACGGGCTGTCGATCCTCGACCAGGCGATTGTTCATGGCGAGGGCAAGGTCACCGCCGCCGAAGTCCGCGCGATGCTCGGGCTCGCCGATCGCGGGCGAATCGGGCGGATGCTCGACACGATCCTTAAGGGCGACGCCGCGGGGACGCTCGATCAGCTCGACGAGGCACATTCGCTCGGGATCGAGCCCGCGGCGCTGCTGCGCGGGCTGATGGAATCGCTTCATGCGATCACTCGCGCCAAGGCCGGGGCGGCGCAGGACATGCTCCAGTCGACCGAAGAGCGCGAGGCACTTCGCGCGCTCGCCGGATCGATCGGTTGGGGTGCGCTTCACCGCTTATGGCAATTGCTGTTGAAAGGTCTGACCGACGTCGGCATCGCCCCCGATCCGCACGAAGCCGCGACGATGGCGTTGTTGCGCCTGATCCACGCAGCGGACATGCCTGACCCGGCGACGTTGTTGGCGCAGCTTGCGGCGGGCGGGGCGGTGGCCGCGGCTCCTGCGGCGAAGGAGGCCGCACCGGCAGCATCGGCTCCAACGGCGGCGGCGGGCGATTTTGCCGGTTTTGTCGCGAGCATCGAGCGCGCGGGCAAGAAATTGCTTGCGCTCCAGCTGCACGACAATGTCGGGTTGGTCAGCTTCGCGCCGGGCGAGATCGTGTTCAAGCCGATCAAGCCGTTGGGCGCCGACTTTACGCGAGACTTGGCCGCCGCGGCCAAGGAAGCGACCGGCCTCAATTGGCAAATCCGCCTCACCGACGGCGGCGGCGCGCCATCGCTCCAGCAGCAGGAGGCGATGGCGGAAGAGGCGATGCGCGCGCAAGTGATGGACGAACCGTCGGTGCGCGCCTTGCTCGACGCCTTTCCCGACGCCACTTATGTCTCCCACCAACGCAAAGAGGCCTGACATGCCGAACTTCGAAGAAATCATGGCGATGGCGCAAAATGCGCAGGCCGAACTGCAAAAGGCGCAGGACAATCTCGACAGCATCGAGGTCGAGGGCGCCGCGGGCGGCGGGCTGGTCAAGGTCCGGGCCACCGCCAAGGGGCGTATCATTGGACTCGCGATCGACGACAGTTTGATGAGCGTGGCCGAGAAAGCGATGCTCGAGGATTTGATCACCGCCGCACTCAACGACGCCAAAGCCAAGGCCGACGCCGCCGCGGGCGAGGAAATGTCGAAGATGACCAGCGGCATGGCGCTTCCACCGGGGTTCAAGCTGCCCTTTTAGGAATCGCCGAAAAGCGCGAAACTTCGCGCTTGCTTATGATGCTCCACTCAGCGACTCTCGCCGCGCTTGGTAAAGTGACGCGCAACGAGGAACAGCCGTGTCTAATTTGGGAGCGATGCAGGATTTTCCGCTACGCGTGATGCGGCTCGTCGATCATGCCGCGCGTGAGCATGGTGATGGCGAAATCGTCACCGCCTGGGCCGACGGATCGAAAAGCCGGACCAATTGGCGGACGATCGCGCATGACGCCCGATGCATGGCGCAGACGCTCGAATCGCTCGGCTGCATCAAAAGCGACCGGATCGCGACGCTGGCGATGAACCATGGCGCGCATCTGACCACCTGGTATGGCGCGATCGGGATGGGCGGGGTGTTACACACGCTCAACCCGCGGCTGTTCGACGACCAGCTCGACTATATCGTCAATCATGCCGAGGACCGCGTCCTGCTCTACGATCATGCGTTCGCGCCATTGGTCGAGCGAATGAGAGCCCGCTGGCCGACGGTCGAACATTATATCTGTTTCGACCCGCCCGCCGGCGAGCCCGGTTTCAAGGAATGGATCGCCGGGCAGGATGGCGATTACCAATGGGTCGATGGCGACGAGCGCGAACCATGCGCTTTGTGCTTCACCAGCGGCACCACCGGCAACCCCAAGGGCGTCCTCTACGAGCATCGCTCGACCATGCTCCACACGCTGGTCGAGCTTGGTCCTGACATTTTCAACCTGTCGAAACGCGCGGTCGTCCTGCCGATCGTGCCGATGTTCCACGCCAACGCCTGGGGCATCCCGTGGGCGGCGCCCGCCACCGGCTGCAAGCTCGTCCTGTCGGCCGATTACCGACCCGACACGATGTGCCGCCTGTTCCGCGAAGAAGGGGTCACGCATAGTGCCGGGGTCCCGACCATCTGGCTGACGATGATCGAGCATATTGAGCGCACCGGCGAGGAACTTGGCGACCTGAAGCAGGTCACCATCGGTGGTTCGGCCGCGCCGCGCGCAATGATCCTATGGTTTCGCGCGCATGGCATCGACGTCGGTCACGCCTGGGGGATGACCGAGATGTCGCCGATCGGGACGTGCGGCGCGCGCCCGCTTGGATGGGAGGAGATGACCGACGAGGAGCAGCTCGACTATATCGCTCGCCAGGGACGTGTCCCGTTCGGCGTCGAGCTGCGCGTGGTTGACGATGAGGGCAAAGTGCTGCCGCGCGATGGCCAGTCGTCGGGCCGCCTCCAGGCGCGCGGTCCGTGGGTCATCAAGCGCTACTTCAAGGCGGAAGAGGATTCAGTCGATCAGGAAAGTTGGTTCGACACCGGCGACGTTGCCATACTCCACCCCGACGGCACGATGCAGATCACCGACCGTTCGAAGGACGTGATCAAGTCGGGCGGCGAATGGATCAGCTCGATCGAGCTTGAAAATGCCGCCGTCGGCTGCCCCGGCGTGGCCGAAGCGGCGGCGATCGCCATTGCGCACCCCAAATGGGACGAGCGCCCGCTGTTGGTCTGCGTTCGCGCGCCCGGCAGCGATGTCAGTGCGGCGGTCATTCTCGACCATCTGACCGGCCAGGTCGCGAAATGGTGGCTCCCCGACGCGATCGAGTTTGTCGACCAGCTCCCCCACACCGCGACCGGCAAGTTGAGCAAGAAGACGTTGCGCGACCAGTTCCGCGACTATCGGTTCGCCGGTGCGGAGACGATGACCGGGCGGGATTGACGGCCTCACATATTGTGTTTGCGTAAATTTGCGATAAATTAACTCGGGCTCGGTGAAATTCTAAGTCAACATGGGGGTGACCATGAACTTCGCCTATCGTCTCAGCCTGATGTTTCTCGCCGCGACCGTTGTTGCGCCAACGGCAGCCTCGGCGGAGTGCAGCGATCCCGGCCTTAATCGTACGACCATGGCGCATCTGCGAATTCACTCGCCGATAGGGAATGTGCCGGACTCTCGTGGCTTTGCGATGGCGAATCTGGAAGCCGGGGGCGGCAAGGTGCTCGGCTACACACGCCTGCGGCTCGAATATATCAGCTGCCAAGGTCCGCCGCGCGACTATCAAAGCGAGCGGCGCAATGGTGTCAAACGGTTCTTCATGGGCAAGCATGCGAGCAAATTGCTGCAGATCAGCGCGCACGTTCGCCCGCTCGACGTACGCCGATCATACATGCTCGCATCGATTAAACGCGACAGCACTAAACAGGGTGAGGAATGGTCCACCAATATCGATAATGGGTCAGTTTTACTTCCTTTCTTTCGGGTCGATCAAAGCAGCGTCGTGAATCTTGAGGCCAATCTGGTGTCGTCGCGGCAGTATGGTTCGAACATCGGGGAGGGAGCGCTCGACATTCTTGGCCGTGCCTCGGATCTTATCAGCCCGACCACCGCGTGGATCAACCAAGCAAATAAGGAAGGATTCAATAAAGCCGCCAATTTCATCGACGCCTCGATCAATGGCCTGCTCAAGGTGTCGATTGATGAAACCGTCCGCCAAGGTGTTCGCCTCAATCCTGGCACGGAGGATCAAACGCTGGCCGTGATCACGCTCAGCGTCCCACGCGCCAATGACGCCTACGTCAGTACGTCCGCTCCTGAAGTAATGGTCGGGCAATGGCGGGTAGTGGCCGAGAAAATTCGCGTTTCAATGTTTGGCGAGGTGCTTGCGAATCAACCGCTGGCACGCAATCAAATCACCGCCGCGAACATTCTGAACTACTCGGTCAACGATGGGAAATCGTTGCGCGAAACGCTCGCGGGTGTGGCAAGCGTCGGATCGGCGCGTGACGGCTTGGTCGGCGCAAAACCCAGCGAAGTTGGCGGACGGGCCCGGGCACTTTGCCGCGCGGTGGCGATCGAAAGTGACCGGCTCGGGTTGGCCCCGATCGACAGCGGTGCCGCGGTATGGGCCTATCTCACCGATATGGCGCTCGGCGACACCATGAGCGAGGCCGAGTTATCGTGTGGCGAGGTCGAGCATTATCCAGCACCGAGGTAGCTAGCGGGCGCTGGACCCGCCCTGCGGCATCCATTACAGGCGCGGACAATTCCTCTTTTGTCTGGAGCTTCGCGACCCCATGGCCGCTCAATATTCCTACGTGATGAAGGGTCTGACCAAGACCTATCCCGGCGCTCCCAAGCCCGTGCTAAACGGCATCCATCTGCAATTCTACCCCGACGCCAAGATCGGCATCGTCGGCCCCAACGGCACCGGCAAGTCGACGCTGATGAAGATCATGGCCGGGCGCGACACTGAATTCGTCGGCGAGGCGTGGGCGGGCGAGCATATCACCGTCGGCTATCTCGAACAGGAACCCGAGCTTGACGCCTCGAAGACGGTGATGGAAAACGTCCGCGA
>JBKJTQ010000179.1:0-4546 GCA_046589895.1 Sphingomicrobium sp. | reverse complement strand
CCTTGCCCGCCAGCACCAGGATCATGGCCACCACGACCCGGACGCGCAACTCGATTTCGCCCTTGGGCCAGAGCATCGGCAGGAAGCGCCACAGCACCGCGAAGCTGCCCTTGGTCTTGTCCTGGTCGGGGGCGGCGTAATCCATTGCCCGCCCACGTAGGGTGCCGCCACGCGATCCGCAATTCGATGCGACGAAGCGATTGGAACCAATGTGATTTTTCGCTTGTTTAACAGCCAGGTTTGAAGCGGAGAATGTCATGGGTGCCGGACTTTTCCTGATTGCGATCATGGGTTGCGCCGACGGGTCGACCGCTTGCACCCCCCTCGCGACGATGCCGACGCGCTACGAGAGCCGCGCCGCCTGCGCCGCCGCGACGAACGATGCGCTCGTCGCCAGCACTGAGTTCGATTATCCGACGATCGTCGCCGAATGCCGCCGCGCCGCCGCGCCCGCGTCTGCCGATCGCCAGGCTCCCACCAAGCGCCCCGCGCTACGGATCGGAGCGCGCCAGGGTTGATCGCGATCAGCGACAACGCAATCACGCCGATGATTCACTACGATGGCCTTCTAGGTCACGAGTAGCCTCACCACGCCCGCCTTCCTCTTCCTCCTGCGACGACAGCAGCTATATGGCGGGACAGCTGCTCCACGCTAACGCGGGACCGCCAACAACGGCTAATTAGGAAAATATCCCAACTTTTCGCAGCATAAATTCCCAGTCGAAATTACCGATCGTTGATTTATAACACCAAAATCCAATTGGCACACTCCCTGCAATATGAGGTCGAGCCCCACACCGGGGCCGATTGAAAAGGGAGATTTGACATGTTTATCACCACCGACACCCGACACATCGCCGCCAGCCTTGCCGGTGCATTCCTTACCGCCTTCCTGTTCGTCAGCGCCGCCGTCGGTCCGCTTCCGCTCGCCTGACCCCTGCTTCACTGGAGAATTACAATGAACGGCCGTTTCCTGCTCAACCAATCAAAGTCGAAGGTCATGGGTGTGTGTGCCGGCCTGGCCGACTGGCTCGGCGTCGATGTCCTCGCGGTGCGTCTAGCGGTGATTGTCGCCACGCTCGTCACTGGCCCGGTCGCGATCCTGCTCTACATCCTCACCGGCTGGCTCGCGACTGGTGACCGCTAAACGGCGGACACCGCCCATCTCCTCTACCGGGCGCGCTTTTGATCGGCTAGGATTGGCCCAAGAGACGCAAAAAGGAATGGTCATGGAACGCAAGGGCGATGAAGTTCACCTCAACGAGACCGAGGCCACCGGTGGGGTCAAATCGCAGGGGGTTCGCGTGGTGCTCGGCATTTCGCTGCTGCTGATTGTGATCGCCATGTCCGCGGTGTGGATTCTCGGCTCGGTCCTTCGCTGAGCGGCGGATGCGCATAGCCTGCCGCGAAGGAGACTGGCGATGCGGCGGATTATCTTGGCGATGGCATTGGCACTGGTGGCGGTTCCTGCAACCGGCGCACTCCTGGTCGGGCGGACCGCCCCCGATTTCCGCACCATGGGCGCGCTCAACGGCAAGCCGTTCCGCCTTCACCTCGCCGAGCAGCTCAAGAACGGCCCGGTGGTGCTTTATTTCTACCCCAAGGCTTTCACCAAGGGCTGTACGCTCGAAGCGCGCGCTTTCTCCGAAGCCAATCCGCTGTTCGTTGCCGCCGGTGCGCGCGTGATCGGCTTGTCTGGCGACGATCTGCCGACGCTCAAGCGCTTTTCGGTCGAGCATTGCCGCGGGCGGTTTCCAGTCGCGACCGCTTCGGCGAAGGTCATCCGCGACTATGACGTCCAGCTGCCCGTGGTCGGCATGTCGAACCGCACCAGCTATGTCATCGCGCGCGACGGACGGATCGTGATGGTCCACTCCGACCTCGACTGGAAGGACCATGTCGCAAAGGCGCTCGCCGCGGTCCGCGCGCTCCAGCCCAAGACCTGAACACGAATAAGCTTGGCCGTGCCGGGTCGGCGCGCATAGGTTGCGGCGACGGGCATCATGCCCGCTAGGGGAAGTGCGATGGCCAAGGGTCAGAAGAAGTCGAACAAGGAAGCCCGCAAGCCCAAGACGGAAAAAACCAAGACGATCGCCGCCAACCCTTCGACCAAGGATGGCGTCGTGCGCGGGCTCGACAATATGAAACGCTGAACACTGATCCGCGTCGTGGTGATTTAGCCACAGCAGATGATTAATATTTAGCAGATCATGGTTAATCCGTTCCTTTAATGAAACGACTCCCGCAAATTCCTGCTCGATTGGGCTAGGAGAATTGGATTGATTCGCGGGATCATTCTGACGGCGGCTGCGGCAACGATTTTCGTCACTGGGACGTCGGCCGCGCGAAGCGCTGGCGAACCTTCCCGATCGACCGCAAATCCGACTGTCGTCGTCACCGGCCGGACCGCGATCCCGGCAAGCCCCAATGTCTTTGGCACCGTCGCGCTCGATGCCGGGGTTACCTCCTACGGGGCGCGTTGGCGCCGGGTGTCCGCCGCCGACCGCGGCGACCCCCGTGTTCTCGCGATCGCCGCCGCCGCTACGCGTGCCGCGGGCCCGGATCCGGTTGCTCGATTGGCGGCGGTCCATGGCGAGGTCGGCCGCCGGATTCGCTGGCGCCGCGATCTCGATACTTATCATATCTCCGATTATTGGGCGCAGGCCGGCGAAACCTTGTCCCGTGGTGAAGGCGACAGCGAGGATATCGCGATCCTCAAAATGCAGATATTGAAGGCGTCGGGCTTCGCGGCGCGCGACATCTACCTCAGCGTCGGGCGCGATGCGACGCGCGGCGCCGACACTCGCCTGATCGTTCGCATTGGGAGCGATTTTTACACGCTCGACGATCGCAGCCCTACTCTGCTGCTCGGCCTCGCGGCGCAACGTTTCACTCCTGTCATCACCCTGGGTCAGAACACCGCATGGCTCCACGGGCGGCGCGTTGCGGCACGGCGGCTCACCGGACGGCGCCTCGGATCCGATTAGGCCGGTGTTTCGATGACGGTTACGCTTGCTCGCTGACCGCAAAGCCGATCTCTGTCTCCGCTTGCTCAAGAAATCCGGCCAAGCCGCCTCGCGTAGCTGCGTCCGCCTTCACGCACCTTCCGAGCCTCGCGCATATGATGAACAAACTTCTTCTTCGGCCCATGCGGACTGGCGGGGGAGCAGAAGGCGACAGCTGTGCGGAAATCGCGAGGCGAATGCGACCGTCCATAGTCACTGGTCAAGCAGCTCAAACCCAACCAGGAAAGCGCTTTATGGCGAACGCGATGCACGTGGCGAAGTCAGGGCGATGACCACGACGCGCATCTTGGTCGATGCCGACGCCTGCCCGGTGAAGGACCAAATCTACAAAGTCGCGTTTCGCCGCGGGGCCGCGGTCAAGGTGGTGAGCAACAGCCTCCTGCGCGTGCCCGTGCATCCCCTGGTTGAGCGGGTCGTGGTGTCGGACGGGTTCGACGCCGCCGACGACTGGATCGCGGGGCAGGCCGGACCGCGCGACGTGGTGATCACCGCCGACATTCTCCTCGCCGATCGCTGCCTCAAGGCGGGCGCGGCGGTGATCGGCAACAATGGCAAGTGCTTCACCGCAGGCTCGATCGGCAACGCCGTCGCGACGCGAGCGATCATGGCCGACTTGCGCGCGAGCGGCGAGGTGGTCGGCGGACCAGCGCCGTTCACCAAGGCCGACCAGTCGCGGTTTTTGCAGGCGCTCGACGAGGCGTTGGCTCGGCTCGAACGGAGCTGAGCCGAAGCCCCGGAGCGGCTTCGAGAGACTGTATTTCACAACGCCTCCATACTTTGCGCCAAGCATATGGGAAGCGGCGGCTAGGCGAACAGTTTAGTCGTCAAAACTCAAATTTAGGCACTAACGCTCGAAACCGCTCCTTGCGCGACGTGGAAACGGGAGGCGGCTGCGCCGATCCCACTGAACAGCCTGGGTTCGGTCGCTGTCATCCATACTTGGCCGCGACCGGCGAGGCGCGCGAACAGAGCGGCGCGGCGGCGGGGGTCGAGGTGCGCGGCGACTTCGTCGAGCAACAGGATGGGAGGGGCGCCACGGCGGCTGGCGACTAGCTCGGCATGGGCGAGGACGATGCCCAGCAACAGCGCTTTCTGCTCACCGGTCGAACTCCGCGCCGCAGCCTGCGACTTGACGACATTGGTCACGGCGAGGTCCTGGCGATGCGGGCCGACCGTGGCGCGCGCGGCGGCGGCGTCGCGGCCTCGGCTGGCCTTGAGTGCCGCGGCGAGGTCGCCGTCGTTCCACCCGTCGAGCGCGAGCGCGGCGCGCGGGAAGTCGTCGCCGCACTGGTGCGCGAGTGCCTCGCCGAGCGCGACGACGGTGCGGGCACGGGCGTCGGCGAGCGCGGCGCCGTGCTCGGCCATGCCCGCTTCGAGCGCGGCGAGCCACGATGGATCGGCACAGTCGGGCTCGGCGAGCAATTTGTTGCGCGCGCGCATCGCCGCTTCGTAGCGCGCGGCATGGGTCGCATGGCCAGGCTCAAGCGCGAGCGTCAGCCGATCAAGAAAGCGGCGGCGAT
>JBKJTQ010000266.1:0-7992 GCA_046589895.1 Sphingomicrobium sp. | reverse complement strand
CCGGCATGTTGGCGCCGATAGCGGCGGCCATCGGTTCCTCGATCAGATAGACCGCCGAGGCGCCGGCGTTAGACGCCGCGTCGCGAATCGCGCGCCGCTCGACGCTGGTCGAGCCTGAAGGCACGCAAATCACGATTTCAGGGAAGCGCCACGCGCGCATCTTGCCGCCATGAACCTTGTGGATGAAGTGCTTGATCATCTGCTCGGCGACGTCGATGTCGGCGATGACTCCGTCGCGCAGCGGGCGGATCGCCTCGATCTGGTCGGGAGTCTTGCCCATCATCAGCTTGGCGTCGTTACCGACCGCCTTGACCTTCTTGACCCCGTTGATCGTCTCGATCGCCACCACCGAGGGTTCGTTGAGGACGATGCCGCGCCCGCGGACATAAACCAACGTATTGGCCGTCCCCAGGTCGATCGCCATGTCGTGCGACATCCATTTGAACCAGCGTGCCCAGAACATGCTTTCCCCGTCTCTCGCTCGAAGTTGGAAATTTGACCGGCACCCGACCGGCCGATTCATAATAGCTTATCCAAACCCTTGTGAAACTTGCATGAATCTCGCGGAAAATTCAGCACTTCGCAGGGTGGTTCGGATTGGGCTAGGACCGTTAACATGTCAATAAGAAGGCTCCCGTCCGACCTCATCAATCGCATCGCCGCGGGGGAGGTCGTCGAGCGCCCGGCGAGCGCGCTCAAGGAACTGGTCGAGAACAGTCTCGACGCCGGTGCGCGGACGGTCGCGATCCGGCTTGCGGCGGGCGGGCTGGACCTCGTCGAGGTGAGCGATGACGGGAGCGGGATGATGCCCGCGGAGATGCACCTCGCGCTCGAACGCCACGCTACCTCGAAGCTTCCCGACGATCATATCGAGAATGTCGCGAGCTTCGGCTTTCGCGGCGAGGCATTGCCCTCGATCGCGAGCGTTGCCCGGCTGACGCTCGACAGCCGGGTCGCGGGACAGGATGGGTGGCGCATCGAGATCGATCATGGCGTCAAGGCCGGTGAAGGACCGGCCGCGCTCCCGCCGGGGACGCGAATTCGGGTCGAGGGATTGTTCGACAAAGTGCCTGCGCGGCGCAAGTTCCTGCGCAGCCCGCGCGCCGAATATGGCGCGTGTCTCGACGCGGTGCGGCGGCTGGCGATGGCGCGTCCCGATGTCGCCTTCAGCATCGAGCATGACGGGCGTCGCGGGCTGTCGGTGCAGCCGTCGGACGCCCCGACGCGAGTTGCGGCGCTGCTCGATCGCGAACTCGATCGCCACGGGCTCGGGATCGATTGCGTCCGCGACGGGCTGCGGCTTACCGGAGTGGTCAGCCTGCCGACTTTCAATCGCGGAATGGCCGATCATCAATTTCTGTTCGTCAACGATCGCCCGGTACGGGATCGTCTGCTGGTCGGCTCGCTCCGCGCCGCCTATCGCGACCTGCTCGCGCGCGACCGCCACCCGGTCGCGGCGCTGTTCGTCCATGTCCCGGCCGGCGAGGTGGACATCAACGTCCATCCGGCCAAGACCGAAGTGCGGTTCCGCGATCCGGCGGCGGTGCGCGGGCTGATCGTCGGCGGCTTGCGCGCCGCGCTCGACGAAGCCGGCCACCGCAGCGCCGCGCGCGAACAATATGCCGCGCCGGTCGCGTGGACGAGCGACCTCTCCGCGCCGCGTCACCCCCGCGAAAGCGGGGGTCTACCTGCGTTCAGTCCTACCGTAGAAGACAGATGGACCCCCGCATTCGCGGGGGTGACGGAAGACCGGCTGCGCTTCGACACCGACCAGCCCGCCGCGCGTGCCGAAGTGGCAACCGCGCCGGTCCCGGCTTTCCCGCTCGGGGTCGCGCGCGGTCAGGTAGCCGCCACCTACATCATTGCCGAGGCCGAGGACGGGCTGGTGATCGTCGATCAGCATGCCGCGCACGAACGGCTCGTGCTCGAACGGATGCGCGCGGCTTCGGCCATGAGCGAAGGGGGCGGCGGGAGAGTCGCGCGCCAGGTGTTGCTGCTTCCCGATGTGGTCGAGATGGACGAGCCTGATTGCGACCGGCTTGAGGAGGCCGCGACCGAACTGGCCGGCCTGGGCCTGGAAATCGAACGCTTCGGCCCGACCGCGATGCTCGTCCGCGCTACCCCCGTACCGCTCGGCGAGACCGACGTTCCCGGATTGCTGCGCGACCTTGCGGCGGAACTGGCCGAGATCGGCACCGCGCTGACTCTTCGCGATCGGCTCGACCATGTCGCGGCGACGATTGCCTGCCACGGATCGGTGCGCGCCGGACGAACATTGTCGGTTGCCGAGATGAATGCCTTGCTGCGCGAAATGGAGGTCACGCCGCGCTCGGGGCAGTGCAACCATGGCCGCCCGACCTGGGTCAAGCTGGCGCATGGCGATATCGAGCGCCTGTTCGGGCGCAGGTGATCGCGGGACGTGACTCATTGCTGTTGCACGCAAAACACAACTTTGACTTAAAAGTGCGTCGAATCTGTTGTTTCACGGGCAAAGCGGCCGCTTTGCCTTGGCGATCCCAATGTGACGGGTTAGACGCGGCAATCACTTTCGACTTAAGTATGAAGGGGACTATTCGTGAACAAATTTCTTGCAGGCACCGCGCTTGCGGTTGTGGCGCTCTCTGCCACCCCCGCCGCTGCCCAGGTCGTCCAGGGTTTCCGCGCTGAAGTCCACGGCGGCGCCGACATCCTCCGCATCATAATCCCGGGTTTCAACTCGCCGACCGTAAAGCTCAATGACACCGGCATCCTTTACGGGCTCGGCGTCGGTTACGACTTCCCTATTAGTAATGGCGTCTCGATCGGCATCGAAGGCGATCTCGATCGTTCGACCGCGAAGATCGAGAAGATTTTCCTCGACGCTGCCGGAGACGGCATCAACACCGAATTCCGCCTCAAGCCGCGGCTCGACGCGTTCGTCGGCGCGCGTGTTTCTTTCCCGGTGTCGGACGTGTCGAACTTCTACGTCAAGGGCGGCTATGCCCGCGCCAGCTTCCGCGCAAGGCTGCGCGACGTCGACATCAACGGCGCCAACGATGTGGTGGTGTTCAGCGAAAATGAAAGCGACCACGTCGGCGGATGGCGCGTTGGTGCTGGCGCGCAGGTTTCGTTCGCGCGCAACCTCTATTTCGGCGGCGAAGCGCAATATACACACTATAAGGACGACATCAGCCGCATCGGCGTGTTGCTGGCTCTCGGCTTCCGTTTCGGCGCCGCTCCCGTCGAGGAAGTGGTGGTTATTCCCCCTGCTCCCCCGGCTCCCGAGCCTGTCGCGGCGACGCAAACCTGCCCCGACGGTTCGGTGATTCTCGCGACCGACATCTGCCCGCCGCCCCCGCCGCCGCCGCCGCCGCCGCCGCCGGAGCCGATCCCCGAGCGCGGCTAACTCGCACTCGGCCGCGGATCTGGCGCGCTTGGGCGCACCTGCCCCCGCGATCGGAGCGACGAAATCAGGGCGCACCGCATCGCGCGGGGCGCCCTTTCTTCTTGAGCTTTTCGTGCCCATGGGGTTTCGCTTATTCTGGGTATCGTGCCTGACAGCCGGCCAAAAATATGCTAAAGACGCTGTCTCGATCAGGGAGGTCGTCATGGCCAAGGAAGATAAGGGCTATTTCGCGCGCCGGGCCGCCGAAGAAGCCGAACTTGCGCGGGCGACGCAGGATCCGTCAGCGGCGGCCGCGCATCGCCTGCTCCAGCGTGGCTATACCGAGCGCGCCTCGGTCGGCGAACGCCAACAGCAAACCGCCGACTCAATCGGCTAATCGCCCAGCAAACGCCGCAACCGGTTTCTTGCGCGCTCGATCGGCAGCGCGGCGGAGCTTGCGCGCGCCGCGCCAAGCAAGGGATAGCCCGACGCGGCTTCATCGGTCAGTTTCGCCGCAAAGCCGCCATCGCGGATGCCGGCCAGGATGGCGCGCATTTCGGTCCGCACGCGATCATCGACAATGCGCCGCCCGCCCATCACCGCACCAAGTTCCGCAGTATTGCTGATTGCGACCCGCATTGCCGCGATCCCGCGCGCCTCGACCAGTTCGGCAAGCAATTTCAATTCACCAACGCATTCCATATAGGCGACTTCCTCGCTGATCCCGGCCTCGACCAATATGTCATAGCCGGCGATGAGGATATCGGGCACCGCGCCCCACACCACGGCGGCCTCGTTGAACAGATCGGCGTCGCATTCCTCGGCGAAGCTGGTCGCAATCATGCCTCTGCGTCCGCAACCGATGGCGCGGCCATAAGCCAGCGCCAGCGCCTCCGCGTCACCGCTCGCGTCCTGAGCGACGGCATATAGCGCCGCCATCCCCTTGCCTTCGACATAGAGCGAACGCAGCGCCGTGCCGGGACCCTTGGGCGCGACCATGATTACGTCGAGGTCGGGGCGGGGGACGATCTGCTCGAACCGGATCGCGAGGCCATGACTAAAGCCAAGCGCGGCGCCGCGCGTGAGCAGCGGCTCGATCGAGCGGTAGAGTGCGGCCAGCGTCTCGTCGGGGGCAAGCAGCATTACCAGCCGTGCTGCGGTCACCGCTTGTTCGATCGGCGCCGTTGCCAAGCCGTCGGCCGCGCAGAGCGCCGCGCTCGCCGACCCCTCGCGCAGTCCGACGACCACGTCGATCCCGCTATCCTTCAGGTTGAGTGCCTGCGCGCGCCCCTGATTGCCATAGCCAAGGATGGCAACGCGCCTGCCGTTGAGCGGGGCAGGGTCGATGTCGGCATCGCGGAGCAGTTTCATCGCCACTGGCTAGCGTCCCGCGCCGAACTGCGCCAGCACGGTTGCCGGGTCGGTCAGCGCGCCGGTCCAGCGCGGCCAGCCGGGCGGGGACTGGTTGGCGAACCACGTATATTGGCGCTTGGCTTAACGGCGCGTCGCAATCTGTCCCGCGGCGATGGCCTGCTCGCGGGTCATTTCACCGCGCGCGAACGCGCCTAACTCGCGCACCCCGATTGCCCGCATCACCGGCAAGTCGGGGTCGAGCTGACGTTCGAGCAGTGCCGCCACTTCCTCAACCGCGCCATCATCGACCATCGCCGCGAAGCGCCGATCGCAGCGCTCGACCAGCCAGTCGCGTGGCGGAAGCAGGATCAATGGGCGGAGTGAAATCCGATCGCCGATCCCGCCGTTCGTCTCGGTCTGCCATTCGCCCAGCGTTCGCCCGGTCGATCGAACCACTTCGAGCGCACGGGCGATCCGCGCCGTGTCACCGGGGTTGAGTCGGGCCGCGGCGCGCGGGTCGAGCGGGGTCAGCGCGGTGAGATTCTCGGCCACGCGATTGCCACGCACGGCCCTACGAATGTCAGGGTCAATTGCCGGCACCGGCGCAATCCCGTCGAGCAGCGTGCGCAAATATAGTCCCGTGCCGCCGACGAGAATTGGCAGGCGGTCTTCGCCATGCAAGGCGTCGATCTCGCGCCGTGCAAGCTCGGCCCAATCCGCCGCTGAACAGGGATCGGCGCCATCGCGCACGCCGTAGAGGCGGTGTTCGGCACGCGCCTGGTCGGCGGGCGAGGGCGCGGCGGACAGGATCGGCAGGTCGCGATACAGTTGCGCGCTGTCGGCGTTGACGATCGCCGCGCTCGACGCTTCGGCGAGCGCCAGAGCAAGCGCCGACTTGCCGCTCGCCGTCGGACCGGCGATGAGGGCGACAGGAGGGAGTGGACGCGTGGCCATCATAACGCTGATAGCAGCCGACCGGCTCGACGAAAGACTGCTTCGCGCCGCGCTCGATCGCTTTGCCGGCGCGCGTTTTTCGGTGTGGGTCGAGACGGGGAGCGCGGCCGACGTCGAGGTCGATGCGCCACTTGCTGATGCGCGAGCTGCCTATGAGGGCTGGGAGGGGGTAGACGTTATCGCGCACCCGCCCGGGCCACGCGTGAAATCATTGCTCGTCGCCGACATGGATTCGACGATGATCGGGCAGGAATGCATCGACGAGCTTGCGGATTATGCCGGGATCAAGCCCCAAATCGCTGCGATCACCGAGCGTGCGATGCGCGGCGAGATCGACTTCACCGCCGCGCTTCGCGAGCGCGTCGCCTTGCTTGACGGGCTGGAGGAAAGTGCCATCGCTTATTGTCTCGCCGACCGCATCCGCCCCAGCCCCGGCGCGGCGACGTTGGTCCGGACGATGCGCACTCGGGGAGCGATGACTTTGCTCGTATCGGGCGGCTTTACCGCCTTTGCCGATCCGGTCGGCGCGATGCTCGGGTTCGAGCGGGTCGAGGCCAATCGGCTGGACGCGAGCGAAGGGCGCTTGACGGGAACGGTGTCGGGCCGGATCGTCGATGCGGATCGCAAAGCGCGCGCGCTGGTCGAAACGCGAGAGGCGATTGGCTTAGCCGCCGGAGATTCGATCGCGATTGGCGACGGCGCCAACGACATCAGGCTGATTGAAGCGGCGGGGCTCGGCATCGGCTATCGTGCCAAGCCCGCGCTCGCCGAAGTTGCCGATGCGCGGCTCGACCATCACGGCCTCGACGCATTGCTATGGGCGCAAGGGATTCCGCGCGCCGACTGGGTGGTCGCTTAGCGTACCGCGACCGGGAAGCAGGCTTGCCCGCCAAGCGAGACGCACGCCGCCGCCGCCGCCGCCCGGCTGGCGTAAGGACCGACCTGGAGCCGGGTGACCTTGCCGGCGGGAATATAAAAAGCCTGCCGCGCCCCGAGCTTGCCACGCAGCCGCGCGAATAGGGCTTCGGCGCTCGATCGCTGCCCGAACGCGCCGAGCTGAATTCGCCAATTGCCCGAAGGACGAGCAACCAGCGTGGCAGGCGCGGCATTCCTGGCCGGAGCAGGAGCGGGGAGCGCTGTCTTCGGCGCCATGGGCTTCGACGCCGGAGCGGGGGATTGGCGGGCGCTCACCATCGCCTTGGCCATGGCGAGGCCCATGACGCGTTGATCGAGGGTCATCGACGCATCCATGTCGGCGAGCGTCTCGCTGGCGGTGGCCATGCCCTGCGCCGCGGCGCGGCTGACATAAGCGTAAGCGCTGACCGGATCCGCCGCGACCCCATCGCCATTGAAAAGCGCAACGCCATAAAGGAGCAAGGAGCGCGGCTCCCCGCCGTTGGCGGCAAGCTTGATCCACCGCATCGCCCCGGTGCGGTTGCCGTTCTGGAACAACAGTATCCCCAGCGTAGCAGCGGCGTCGATATGCCCCTTGCGCGCCGCCTGTTCGAGATATTGATGCGCGCGGCCCAGATTGATCGGCACGCCCTTGCCCAGCCGATAGGCCTGGCCGAGATTGAAGGCGGCGTCGGCATCACCCTTCGCGGCGAGGGGGGTCCATACCGCGACCGCAGCCTCATGATTACCTATTTGCCATAACTCGATCCCGGTCTTGACGCTTTGCGCCTGAAGCGGCGCGGCCAGCAGCAGCGCTCCGCTCACTAGATAGCCCAATTTCATCATCTCGACCCCGCGCCAAAATCTCTCGTCGGCCAGCTTAGACAAGGACCGCGCGCCGCAACAAGGCCGGGTCAAAATTAACCAATAATTAGAGGCTTGGGCGTCACATGATCGCGATAGGCCGTCATTTTGGGCGAGGGGAATAGAATGCGCGTTCTGGCAATGGCATCGCAGAAGGGCGGGTCGGGGAAGACGACCTTGTCCGGCCACCTTGCGGTGCAGGCGCAGCTGGCTGGTGCCGGCCCCGTCTGCCTTATCGATATCGATCCGCAGGGCAGCCTTGCCGACTGGTGGAACGAACGCACCGACGACATGCCGGCGTTCGCGCAGACCACCGTCGCGCGGCTGTCGTCGGATCTCGAAGTGCTTCGTCAGCAGGGTTTTCGCCTCGCCGTGATCGATACGCCCCCGGCGATCACCATGGCGATCCAGTCGGTTATCGCGGTGGCTGAACTGATCGTCATTCCGACCCGCCCCAGCCCGCACGATCTGCGCGCGGTGGGCGCCACGGTCGATCTGTGCGACCGTGCCGGCAAGCCCTTGCTGTTCGTTGTCAATGGCGCGACGCCCAAGGCCAAGATCAC
>JBKJTQ010000228.1:0-3256 GCA_046589895.1 Sphingomicrobium sp. | reverse complement strand
AATCGGCACGTCGAGCATGAGTGAACATTCCTTCCCAAGTCCATGACATGTCGTCACGGAGGGAAGGGCGCGGCGGCATTGTGCCACACGCGTCTTGCCCACGTCGCACGGCTGGTCCCGGCCGGGAAACGGACGACGGATCGGGGCGGGTATCTGACTCACCGCTTGCCGAAAGCAGGCGGTTGACAGTTGCGGGCACAGTGCCGGATGTTCGCCGGCTTCCCCCTTGGCCAGCGGCATTACGCCGCCGGACCCTGATCGTGTCGCGCCGGGTGGAGGAGGCGGGCAACCTTGTCAAGCGCGGCGCACTGGGGTAGGGGCGCGCCATCTTTTGCACAGGCTGGTCGGAACCAGCCACACCTCAAGGACTTTGCCATGAAGAGCGGGATTCACCCGGACTATCACATGATCACCATCCAGATGACCGACGGGACGCGCTATGAGACGCGATCAACGTGGGGCAAGGAAGGCGACACGATGACGCTGGAAATCGATCCCAGCGCGCATCCGGCGTGGACCGGCGGCACCGGCCGCATGCTTGATGCCGGCGGCCAGGTCGCGCGCTTCAACAAGCGCTTCGGTGGTCTCAGCCTGGCCAAAAAGTAAGTCACGTTTCGCTCAACGGCGATGACGTCATTGGACACGATATTATGCTCGGCTCCCTCGCAGGAGACCGAGCATCTTCGTCTGCGCGGCTTTCGCCGCGACGATCTCGACGCGCTGGCCGAAATCCTCGGCAACCCGATCGTCGCGCAGCATTTGGGCAGCGAACCCGCAACTCGCGAGGAGAGCTGGCGCAAGTTGATGATGGCGGTCGGGCAATGGCCTTTGCTCGGCTTCGGCTATTGGGCGGTCGAGACCAAAGCCGACGGCAAGCTCGTCGGGCAGCTCGGCTTCGGCATCTTCGAGCGCAGCATCGTCGCCGAATTTGACGAGCTTCCCGAAATGGGCTGGATATTCTCTCCGGCGGTCCATGGCCACGGCATCGCGCTCGAGGCGGGACGTGCCGCGCTCGCGTGGCTCGAGGCAAGCCATGGTGCGATCCCCGCCTGGGCGATTATTTCGCCGGGCAATATCGCGTCGTTGAAGCTCGCCGAGCGGCTCGGCTTCGAACGGCTCGACGACAGCATCTATAGCGGTGAGCCGATCGCTGTTGTCCGGCGGCCCGCGCGAACAAATGCTTTACGCGCCTGAAAAACCACAAGATAAGTAGCAGCATGGCCAGTGCAGCGTATATCCCCGACAAAGAAACCCGGCGTATGGCGGCGGTGCGACGCTACGATATTCTCGACACACCCCCCGATGGAGCATTCGATCGCATCACGGCGCTGGCGGCGCGGCGTTTCGGGGTGCCGATCTCGATCATCAGCATCGTCGATGAAGATCGCATCTGGTTCAAGTCCCATCATGGGCTTCCAGTCGATCAGATTGGGCGAGACCCGGGACTGTGCGCCTCGGCGATCCTGACCAACGATCCCCACATCCTCACCGACGCCAAGGTTGATCCGCGCTCGCTCGCCAACCCTCTCGTCGCGGGCGATTTCGGGCTGCGATTCTATGCCGGCGTGCCTCTGTCGACGAGCGATGGTTATAATCTCGGCACCTTGTGCATCATCGACAAGGAGCCCCGCGCCATCGATCAGAAGGAGATCGATGACCTGAAGGATCTGGCATCTGTGGTGATGGACCAGATGGAGCTGCAGATGTCCGCACGCCGCGCCGTTTCGCGCGCCGAGCTCCTCGTCAAGGAAATCGACCATCGCGTGATGAACAGCCTCCAGTTCGTATCGGGCCTGCTGGCAATGCAGGCGCGGTCGACGGAAGGAACCGAAGCCGCGGCCCATCTGCTTCTCGCCGCCAACCGGGTGGCTGCCGTGGCGCAGGTTCACCGCCACTTTTACGCCGAGGATGCCGAAACGACATCGTGCATCACCTTTTTGCGGCGCCTATGCAGCGACCTTGAGGCAATTCTCGATCGAAAGATTGAGGTTCGTGGTGACGAGGGGAACGTGCCGACGACGGCTATTCAGCCGATCGGCCTGATCGTCAACGAGCTCGTGACCAATGCCGCCAAGCACGGCGCGGGCACCATCGACCTGCTCTACGAGGCGGACATGGAGGGCCACGCTCTGATCGTTTCGGATGAAGGGCGCAGCCTGGCCGATGACTTCAACCCGGCGGCGGCCAGCAAAAGCCTAGGTATGCGGGTCGTGACCTTGCTTGCCGGGCAGCTCGGCGGGGAACTGACCGCGGGGCGCCGGCCCGATGGCGGTACCTGCTTCAAAGTCGCCTTCCCCGAAATCGCTGCTTGAGCCTCAGAAGGCCGCAATCCCCGTAATCGCGCGGCCGATGATCAGCGCGTGGACGTCATGCGTCCCTTCATAAGTATTGACCGTCTCAAGGTTGGCGGCGTGGCGCATGACCTGATATTCGGCTGAAATGCCGTTGCCGCCATGCATGTCGCGCGCAACGCGGGCGATGTCGAGCGCTTTGCCAGTATTGTTGCGTTTGATCAGGCTGATCGCCTCAGGGACAAGCTCGCCCGCCTCCATCCGCCGTCCGACGCGCAGCGCGGCCAGGAGTCCGAGGGTGATTTCGGTGACCATATTTGCAAGTTTCAGCTGGACGAGCTGATTGGCGGCAAGCGGGCGCCCGAACTGGTTGCGGTCGAGCGTGTAGCTGCGTGCGGCTGAATAGCAGGCCTCGGCGGCGCCCATCGTTCCCCACGCAATTCCGTAGCGCGCGCGATTGAGGCAGCCGAACGGTCCCTTCAGACCCGCGACATGGGGCAGCAGCGCATCTTCGCCGACCTCGACCTCGTCCATCACGATCTCGCCGGTGATCGAGGCGCGCAAGCTCAGCTTCATCCCGATTTTGGGGGCGCTCAGCCCCTTCATTCCCTTGTCGAGGATGAAGCCGCGGATCGCGCCTTTATGCTCGTCCGACTTGGCCCAAACCACGAATACATCGGCGATCGGCGAATTAGTGATCCACATCTTCGATCCCGATAGCCTGTAGCCGCCCGGGGTTTTGATCGCACGCGTCCGCATCCCGCCCGGGTCAGACCCCGCGTCAGGCTCGGTCAGCCCGAAGCAGCCAACCAACTCGCCCGTCGCCAGTCCCGGGAGATATTTGCGCTTCTGCTCGTCCGATCCGTAAGCATTGATCGGGTGCATCACGAGGCTCGACTGGACCGACATCGCCGAGCGATAGCCGCTGTCGACCCGCTCGACCGCGCGGGCGATGAGGCCGTAGC
>JBKJTQ010000241.1:0-4441 GCA_046589895.1 Sphingomicrobium sp. | reverse complement strand
GAGCCGTTGCAGGCGGGACCGGTAATCATCGAGGATGATTGCTTCATCGGCGCGCGCTCCGAAGTCGCCGAGGGCGTTGTCGTCGAGCAAGGCGCGGTGCTGTCGATGGGGGTGTTCCTCGGCGCCTCGACCAAGATCGTCGATCGCGCCAGCGGCGAAGTGATCTACGGTCGCGTCCCCGCTTATTCGGTGGTCGTTCCCGGCGCGATGCCGAGCGACAAAGGCGGCCCGAGCCTCGCCTGCGCCGTGATCGTCAAGCGCGTTGACGAAAGAACGCGGTCGAAGACAAGCATCAACGAGCTCTTGCGCGACTGAAAAAAACCTTGCTGATCCTTCGATACGCCCTTCCGGCAGGCTCAATGGCTACTCAGACGAGCGGATTTAGGTGTCCTCACCCCCGCTCATCCTGAGTAGGGGCTGAGCGCAGTCGAAGACCCGTATCGAAGGATCGGACTAATTGCCCGCCGCTTCCCCAAGCAACGCTTTCGCCTCGTCGCTCGTCCAGTCCAAGTCGCCGGTGTAGCGCCATATTTCCTGGCCCGCGGCGTCGAACAGGATCGTGGTCGGCAAAATCTGCACCCCGAGCGCGTCCGACAGCGCCATCTCCTTGTCGTGATAAGCCGCGAAGCGACCGAGCTTCTTGCCCGCAAGGAAGGCGTCGACCGCGCTTTGCGGCGCCATGTCCTGGCTCACCGCAATGACGTGAAGCTTGCCCTTGGATTCGGCCTCCAACGCCGCGAGCGTCGGCAATTCCTTAACGCACGGCGCACACCAGATCGCCCATAGATTCACCAGCACCGAACGACCGCTGAACTTGCCAATCGAGATATTGCCGCCACCGGGATCCTTGAACATCGTCGCCGGCGCGGCCCTGCCCTTGTGACTGCGGTCGACCCCCTTACCGCTTTCGGCTTCGCCGACGGGCGCTTGAGGCGCATCGGTCTTTTGCCTATCGCAAGCAGAGACGACGAGGCCGAAGAGGAGCAGGACGATCAGCCGCACGGACAATTCCAATCAAATGTGGGGCGGTCGCTTCGCCGGTGGCCCGGCGGCCGTGATGCGCGAGATAAATGCCTCGATCGCAATCGACAAGCGTCTGTGGCGCGAAGATATCGCCGCCAGCCGCGCTCACGCCTCGATGCTTCATCGCCAGGGAATTTTGAGCGAGGCCGACGCGCGCGTGATCGACGAGGGGCTGACCGCGGTCGGGCTCGAGATCGGCGAGGGCAAGCTTGAGGAAGATGCCGCGCTCGAAGATATTCACATGCACGTCGAGCATCGCCTGTCGCAATTGATCGGCGAGCCCGCGGGGCGGCTGCACACCGCGCGCAGTCGCAACGACCAGGTCGCGACCGATTTCAAGCTGTTCGTCCGCGCCGCGATCGACGACGCGATCGGCGGGATCGACGCGCTCGAACTGGCGCTGCTCGCACGCGCCGAAGAACATGCCGCAAGCGTGATGCCGGGCTTCACCCACCTCCAGTCGGGGCAACCGGTGACGCTTGGCCACCATTTGCTCGCTTACCGCGAAATGCTGGTGCGCGACCGCAGCCGGTTCGTCGCGGCGCGCGCGCGAATGAACGAATGTCCGCTCGGCAGCGCGGCGCTGGCGGGAACCGGGTTCGACCTCGACCGCGATCACACCGCGACCGCGCTCGGCTTCGACTGCCCAACCGCGAACAGCATCGACGCGGTATCCGACCGCGATTTCGTCGTCGATTATCTCCACGCTGCCGCGCTTACCGCGGTGCATCTGTCGCGGTTCGCCGAGGAAATCATCCTGTGGGCGTCGCAGCCGTTCGGCTTTGTGAAGCTACCCGACGCATGGTCGACCGGATCGTCGATCATGCCCAACAAGCGCAACCCCGACGCCGCCGAGCTGGTGCGCGGACACTCGGCGCGGATCATCGGCGATCTCGTAGCACTTCTCGTGCTGCTCAAGGGCCTGCCCCTTGCTTATGCAAAGGATCTGCAGGACGACAAGCCGCCGATGTTCGACGCGCACGACCTGCTCGCGCTGAGCTTGGCAGCGATGGCGGGGATGGTCGCCGACCTCGAGTTCGTTCCCGACCGCATGCGCGCCGCCGCCGCCGCGGGCCACGCCACCGCGACCGATCTTGCCGACTGGCTGGCGGGCGAGGCCGGGGTGCCGTTCCGCGAGGCGCACCATATCGCCGGGCGCGCGGTCGCGCTGGCCGAGGCCGAGGGCAAGGCTCTCGACCAATTGAGTCTCGACCAATTGCGGAGCATCGACGCGCGCATCGACGCGACCGCCTTGCCGCGGCTGTCAGTCGAAAGCTCGGTCACGGCGCGGCGCTCGGCTGGCGGCACTGCTCCGGGGCGGGTAAGCGAGGCGATCGTCGCGGCACGCGCCGCGATTGCGAAGCGGGAGAAAGCATGACGCGCGGGGTTAAGATCATCGTCCTGGCGCTCGGCCTGACGGCGTGCGGTCAGACGGCGCGACTGAAACCCGCGCCGGGCCAATCGCTGCCGGTTCGCCCGTTGATGGCGCGCGCCACCCCAAGCGTCGAGGATCTGCTTGAGCTCCCGCCGCAAGCGGTGCCGCGGCGGGTCGACGAATTGCTGACCAGGAACCAGCCGCGTCGCGCCGACCGCTTCGACCTTCCCCCCGCCGACGGCGCCGCCCCTCCGGTCGAGGGCAAAACCACGACGCAGGCCCCCGCCACCATCGGACCCGACAATGTCGAGGAATCGCGATGACCGTCCGCCCGGTGCGCAAGGCGATTTTCCCCGTCGCCGGGTTCGGTACGCGACTGCTTCCCGCGACCAAAACGATGCCCAAGGAAATGCTCACCGTCGTCGATCGCCCGCTGATCCAATATGCTGTCGACGAAGCGCGCGAGGCGGGGATCGAACAGATGATTTTCGTCACCGGGCGCGGCAAATCGAGTCTGGTCGATTATTTCGATGTCGGCTTCGAGCTTGAAGCTAACATGGAGAAAGCGGGCCAGAACCGCGACGCGCTCGCCTCGTCGCGCGCCGGCTATGGCGAGATCGTCTCGGTCCGTCAGCAGCATCCGCTGGGACTTGGTCATGCCATATGGTGCGCGCGGCACATCGTCGGTGACGAGCCGTTCGCGGTGCTGCTTCCCGACGATCTGATGGTCGGAACGCCGGGCGCGCTCAAGCAGATGATCGACGCTTATGCCGAGCTTGGCGGCAACATCGTCTGCGCCAGCGAAGTCCCCGCCGACATGACCGCATATTATGGCATCATCACGCCGGGCGCGACCCGAGGCAACGCCACCGAAGTGCTCGGACTGGTCGAAAAGCCCAGCCCCGCCGACGCGCCCTCGCGACTCGCGGTGGTCGGGCGTTACATCCTCCAGCCGCAAGTGATGGACATTCTAGGGCGCGGCGAGCGCGGCGCGGGGGGCGAGATCCAGCTAACCGACGGCATGGCGGGGCTGATCGGGCGCCAGGCGTTCCATGCGCTGACGGTGAATGCGGTGCGCCACGACTGCGGCGACAAGGCCGGCTATGTGCTCGCCAACCTGGCGATCGCGCTCGACCGCCCCGACCTCGCACCGCGCATCGAAGCGTTTCTTGCCAATCGTTAGTCTGGGGCTCGCACCAGCGACGCCAGCCGCGCACGTTCTGACTCGCTGATCCGCAGCGCTGCGCGGACTTCGCTCAATTCGATTGCGCGCGTAATGACGCGGGCATCAAGCGTGGCATTGTCCTGACGCAATTCGCGCACCGATCGCGCCTTCGCCAAGCGCTGCGCGATCCGCGCGAACAGTATTTCGAAATGAAATGGCTTGGCGACGACATCGTCGGCCCCGGCGGCGAACCCGTCGACCGCGCCGGTTGCGTCCGACCGTCCCGCGATCAGGATTACCGGCAGATCGCGAAGCGCGCCATTGTCGCGCACCAGCCGCGTCAGATCGACCCCGCTCTTCGGCGCCATGCGCAATTCGGCGATTAACAGGTCGACCGGCGCACGGTGAAGTTCGGACACGGCATCGGTGGCATTTCCGCACGCCACCACGCGATAGCCCGCCTCGGCTAGCCGCCGCGCCATCACCGCGAGCCCGCTTTTGTGCGGTTCGACAATCAGGATGCGTGGCGCGGGCGAAGAGACTTGCATGGCTGACCTGCTAAACCGCAAATGGTTAACGCGGAGCTAAGGATTCACGCCGACGCACACCCCGCTTGAATAGCGCCATGCACCTCCGGCATCTAGACAGGCGTCAAGCGTGCTCCACCGATTCCACCCTTGGCTTAGAATCCAGCCAAGAGCGAAGAACGCGATCGCGAACAAAAGTAGTTTCCGGTTGGGTGTCACGGCTCGAGTTCGACGTCCCAGTAGAGATAATCGCGCCAGCTTTGGTGGAGGAAGCCCGGCGGGAAGCTTTTGCCATGGTCCTGCAATTGCCAGCTGGTCGGGCGGATCGGCTCGCGCTCGATATGCATATGC
>JBKJTQ010000245.1:0-3899 GCA_046589895.1 Sphingomicrobium sp. | reverse complement strand
ACGCTGTGTCGGGCCAAGCTGCCTTTATTTTGGGAACGAGGCCGTCCCTGAACTGTGTCGAGCGATCGGAGTCTTGACCACGGGGAAACGCAATCCAAACGCGCCCAATTCGATCATGAAAGTCCATGGCCGAAACCATCGACTCTTCATCGCCTTCTCCCCGCCAAACTGACGCATTGAATGTCATCGGCGAAATTTCTGACTGGACTGACAACTCATGCGGAGTTGCGGCATCTACATGATAGCCTTGAGCTTCAGCTTCCGCCCTCAGTAGATTGACAAAGCGTGTCTTGTTCGCAGCAGTCGGAAGCGGCACTTCATATGCAGCGATAGTTTCCGCCCATTGCGGTTGCTCCACAGACCCGCATGCAGCGCACAAGAGAGACAAGCCAGTTACAAACCGAAACATGCAGCCAGCATCGAGCATGGCGGTCTGGTGGTCAATGTCCGCTCTCCACGCGTAGCAAACGTTCGAGCGCCTACTCTGCCGCCTGCAGCGCCCCAAACTCCTCTTCTGCCAAGAATTTCTCGGCATCCAGCGCGGCCATGCACCCCGTCCCCGCCGCGGTCACTGCCTGGCGGTAGATCTTGTCCATCACGTCGCCGCACGCGAATACGCCGTCGACACTGGTACGCGTCGTCCCGGTCTCGACGAGGATATAGCCGTCGCTGTCGAGCTTGAGCTTGCCCGCGAACAATATGGTCGCGGGCGTGTGGCCGATCGCGACGAACGCGCCGTCGACGTCGATCCGGCTGACCGCGCCGGTCTTCATATTGCGCAGGTCGAGCCCGACCAACGTTTCGGGCATTCCGCCACCGGCAAACTCGGCGACTTCGCTGTCCCAGATGACCTTGATGTTGGGATGCGCGAACAGACGGTCCTGCAAGATCTTCTCGGCGCGGAGCGAATCGCGGCGGTGGATCAGCGTGACGTCATGGCTGTGGTTGGTGAGGTAAAGCGCTTCTTCGACCGCGGTATTGCCGCCGCCGATCACCGCTACCTTCTTGCCGCGATAGAAGAATCCGTCGCACGTCGCGCAGGCCGAGGCGCCCTTGCCCTTCATATGTTCCTCGGACGGCAGACCGAGCCATTTGGCTTGCGCGCCGGTAGCTATCACCAAAGTATCGGCATGATATTCGCCGCTGTCGCCCTTGAGCACAAACGGCCGCCGCGACAGGTCGACCTCATTGACATGATCCCAGATCATCCGCGTCCCGACATGCTCGGCCTGCGCCTGCATTTCCTCCATCAGCCACGGCCCCTGGATGACCGTGCGGAAACCGGGATAATTTTCGACATCTGTAGTGGTGGTCAGCTGTCCGCCGGGCTGAATTCCCTGAACGACGACCGGCGACAGCCCGGCGCGCGCGGCGTAAATCGCGGCGGTCATGCCGGCCGGGCCAGAACCTAGAATCAGCAAGCGGGTCGATACGATGTTGGTCATGGCGTGCCTTTAGGGGGGGTGAGCGGTGGACTCAATCGTGCCGTGATCGCCCCGGCAGCAATGATCGCGGCCGCGAATTTCCGAGCCGAAAATTAGCGTGCCCGTTCCAGCAATTGGATCAACTCGGCCGCCTTGGCACGCTGGTCGCCGGCGTCAGCGCTGGCGATCGCGCCTTCGATGCAATGTCCGAGATGGTCGCGCAACATGGTCGTTTCGACCTTGGCGAGCGCCGCGCGCGCCGCCTGCAATTGGGTCAGCACGTCGATGCAATAGCGACCCTCGTCGACCATCTTCGAAATCCCGCGCACCTGGCCCTCAATTCGGCTCAGCCGGTTAACGAGTGCAGTCTTATTGTCACGTTCCATTCCAACCTCCGGCTAAGCGACACTTGTTATATGCCCGTTGGGGGTATATGTCAATAATACCCGTCATGGGTATTTACAGGAGCGCATCGATGGTCGAGAACTTTGCGAAGTCGGCAACCCTTTACCGCATGGTGTTACCCGAACACACTTGCCCTTACGGGCTGAAGGCGCTCGACCTGCTCAAGCGGCGGGGGTTCGACGTTGAGGACCACAAGCTCATGACGCGCGAGGAAACCGACGTATTCAAGGCACAGCATGGCGTTGCGACCACCCCGCAAGCGTTCCTCGGCGGCGCGCGGCTCGGCGGTTATGACGATCTTCGTCGCCACTTCGGTCTCGCCGTGCGCGATCCCGCCGCGACCAGCTACCGCCCGGTGCTGGTGATTTTCGTGGTCGCCGCGCTGATGGCGTGGGCGGCGAGTTGGGCGGCCTATGGATCGCTCCTGACGATCGCCGCGGCGCAATGGTTCGTCGCTTTTTCGATGAGTATTCTCGCTCTGCTCAAGCTTCAGGACCTCGACAAATTCTCGTCGATGTTCCTCAATTACGACCTGCTTGCCCAGCGCGTCGTACCTTACTCCTACATTTATCCGTTCGCCGAACTGACCGCCGGTGTGTTGATGATTTCTGGCGTACTGAGCTGGCTGTCGATCCCTGTAGCTTTGTTCATCGGCACGATCGGCGCGGTGTCGGTGGTGAAGGCGGTCTATATCGACCGGCGCGAGATCAAATGCGCATGCGTCGGCGGCAACAGCAATGTCCCGCTCGGCTTCGTCTCGCTGACCGAGAATGTGATGATGGTGGCGATGGCGCTGTGGATGCTGTTCGGCGCGCACTAGATCATGGCCGAGGCCGCGGCGAGCGATTGCCGCCGCGGCCTCGCTCTGGTCAGCTTGCCTTGGGCAGCGGCGAGGAGACGTCCTGGACGATCTTCCAACTGCCGTCGTCCTGCTTCTTGTAGACGACGAGATAATAGCCCTGGCCGTTCTCGACCGCCTTGGTCTTCGCATTGGTGTAAGTCACCGTGTACGTGCCTTGTGAATAGGCCATGTCGGCGCCGACAACGGTCGCCTCATTGGTCGCATCGAACTTGCCCGCGGGGTCGGCGGCGAACTTGTCATAGTCGGCCCCAATCGCGTCGATGCCCTTCATCGGCGCCTGCTCAGGAAGGACCATCACCGCGTCAGGGGCGTAATTGGCCTTGACCGCAGGAATGTTTTTGGCCTCGATCGCCGCCAGGAATTCGGTCTCCATTTTCTTGACCGTGTCGGTATCGGCGGCGGAGGCCGAAGCGGCGGCGGGGGTATTGCCTTCGGCCGGTGGGCCGGTGCGGTCGCAAGCGGCGAGTGAGACGGCGAGCGCAACGCCGGTCGAAATCAGGAAAGCTTTGTTCATCGGTATTCCCCTTTTTTGGAAGCTTGGGAAGGAATACCCTTTCTGACTCACTAGCAAGCTGATTCCACCAGCGAAACGACTCACACGAGGCGCGACTGCTTCAGCGCCGCGCCGATGAAGCCGGCGAACAGCGGATGGGGCTCGAACGGGCGGCTTTTAAGCTCGGGGTGGAACTGGACCCCGATGAACCACGGATGGTCGGGGCGCTCGACGATCTCGGGAAGCGCGCCGTCGGGCGACATCCCCGAAAATACCAGACCGCCAGCCTCAAGCACGGCCTTGTAATGGGCATTGACCTCATAGCGGTGGCGGTGGCGTTCACTGATCTCGGTCGCGCCGTAGATCGAGGCGGCATGGCTGTTCCCGGTAAGCCGCGCAGGATAAGCGCCAAGCCGCATCGTCCCGCCAAGGTCGGTCGCGGCCGAGCGCTGCTGGAGCCCCTCCTCGCTCATCCATTCGGTGATCAGCCCGACCACCGGCTCGGCCGTATCGCCGAATTCGGTGGTTGATGCGGCGCTCAACCCAGCAGTATTCCGCGCGCCCTCGATGCACGCCATCTGCATGCCGAGACAGATGCCGAGGAACGGCACGCGCCGCTCGCGCGCGAAGCGGACCGCGGCGATCTTGCCCTCACTGCCGCGCTCGCCGAACCCGCCAGGAACGAGCACCGCATGAAGAGGCTCGAGTTCGGCGG
>JBKJTQ010000164.1:0-3558 GCA_046589895.1 Sphingomicrobium sp. | reverse complement strand
ATTGTTCGCCGCCTTGAAGGTCGGCTTTCGCAGGTCGCTATCGATCAGCAACACGCTCTTGCCCAGCCGCGCGAGGTTTTGGGACAGCGCGAGCGCAGTCGACGACTTTCCTTCATTCTCGCCTGTGCTGGTGATCAGCAATGTCTTGGGCGACCCTGCCTCGGTGCTGAAGCGAAGCGCGTTGAGCACCGCCGAATAGGCTTCGGACACGCCCGACGTGGGATCCTTGAGATCCTCGATAAACGATCCCTTGCCGACGCGTTTCGGGATCGCCCCGAAGCACGCCAGCCTTAGCTTGTTGCGAATATCGTCGCGCGACTTGATCGTGTCGTTGACGAACTCAAGCGCGATCGCCAGCCCAAGTCCCCCGAACAGGCCGAAACCGAGTCCGATCATCAGGTTGAGCAGCAGATTGGGCGAAGACGGTCCGCTCGGCGCGTCGGCCCGATCGACGATCGAGATGAGGTTGGTGCCGATCCCGCCCGCGACGCCGATTTCCTTATAACGTTGCAGCAGCGCGTCATACAGCGCGCGGTTGGTGTCCACCTCACGCTGAAGGATGGTATATTGGATGCTCCGGCCACGCAGGCTGAGCACCGAACCCTTAAGAGCACCCACCTTCGATTGAAGCGCGCGCTCGGCCGACGCAGCGGCCTGATAGTCGGCGAGCAACGAGTTGTTTCGTCCGCCGACCACTTGCGCGGTCTCAATTCGCATCTGCCGGTCGAGCTCGTCGATGCGCGAGCGCAGGCTGACCATATCGGGGTGATCGGGCTTCAACAGCGTGCGCTTGTCCTGATATTCGGCCTCAAGCACGGCCTTGGCCTGTCGCATGCCCTGCGTGCTGGTATTGACGTCGGCCGTATTGCCGCCCGACCGTGCCCCGCGATAGACACCTTCGGTCGCGATCCGGCGCGTCGTAGCCTCGGCCAGCGCACGGTTTAGCGCGACCAGCGACTCGCCCTGGAGTGAACCGACATCGCCACTCGATGCGCCCGCCGCGCTGCCGGTGTTGATGATTCCTTGGGACTGGGCATAGCCGACCAACTGACGTTCGGAGCGTTCGAGGTCGGTCCTCGTCTTGGCGATCTGCCGTTCGAGGAAAGTTCGCGCGTAGGCCGAAGCCTCATAGCGCCGCTCAAGGTTCGAACGAATGAAGCTGTCGGCGACTCCGTTGACGACCTGTGCCGCGAGCACCGGCGAGTCGGATACATAATGAATATCAATCAATTGGCCGTCGAGCGGCGCCTTGACCGTCAGTCCGCCCGCGACCTTGCCCGCCGCGACCTTCTGCCGCGTCGCGGCGTCCAGTTTGGGATCGACGAATTGTGGATTTGAGGCGAGGTTGAGGTCTTGCGCCACCCGCTCCGCCAGACTGCGACTGGCGAGCAGCCCGACCTGCGTCGCGATGAAGCTCCAGCTGTCCTGATAGCGGGGTGCACCGCTCTTATCATCCATGATCTCGACCGAAGGCGGATTGGCCTCAAGCGTCGCCGACGCGCGATACAATGGCGTCGTGAGCAACGTGATGATGGCCGCCGCGGCAAGCCCCCCGGCGATCAGGCTGAGGATCAGCCAGCGCCATTCGGCAATGATGCGCAGCAGGGTCGCCAAGCTCAGGTCAACCTCGGACCGCGACCCGCGCTCCTCCGCCGCATCTCTGAAATTCTCCGGCGGCGGATGGGTGGCAACCGTCCAGGGACCGTCCTCGGACCGGGTCACTTCATTCGTCATGTGACATTCGCCTCACGCGCGTCGGGAAAACAGCCGTACGGATCAGAACGGCTTGAAAATGGATAAAATGGGAAGGCCATTGAGAATTTGTTTTTGCAACGTCTTGATCGACGATCCATCGATGATCACGATGTCGCCGGCAAACACCGTTGGGTCCGCCATTTCGCCGCGGCGGATACTGGCCAGGTCGAACGCCGCGGCCTGTCGCTTGCCACCGATCTGGCGAAAGATCGCGACGCGGCGGACATTGGCGTCGGGGCTTGCACCCCCCGCCTGAGCGATCGCCTGCATCAGCGTCATCGGCCCGTTGACCGCGAAACCTCCCGCCTTGTTGACCGCCCCATCAACCGTCACGTTGCGGCTGGTCGACGACTTGATGCCGACGCTGACGTCGGGATTTTCGAGATATTTCGCTCCCAGTTTCTGTGTCAACTGGTCGTCGAGCTGCGCCGTGGTATAATCGGTCGCGGTGACGTTGCCGATCAAGGGAATCGAAATCTGCCCGGTGAGATCGACCTCATAATCCCCGCTAAGGTCTGGCATTTTGAAGACTTTGATCGACAGCGTGTCGAGCGGAGCGATCTTATATCCGGCGCCGAGCGGCACGACGGTTGGCGCGTCGGGCGTACCGAAGCTTGACGGGCTGTACGGGATCGGCCCGCCGCGCTTGTCGGCGCACCCCGGAACCAGCGCGAGGGCGCAAAAACCCGACAACAAGGCGATCATCTTAAAGCGTCGTGCAGCAGAATACGCCTGGTGATACACGATCAATTCCTTGCTTCGATCTTCGGGCAGCCTTCGCCGACTCAGCATATTGCCGCCAACCCAAGGTGGCAACCGTCGCATTCGGATAATATCCAATGTCGAGTTAGACTTAGTTATCGGCCGCGGTGTCGAGAAACCAGCGCTCGGGTCCTTCGATCGCCATCGCGGTCAGCAGCCCGGTGCGATAGGCGCCGGTGTCTAGCCCGACGCGGTTTGAACGTTGCTCGACGGCTTTGCAAATGGTGTGACCATGGACCACGACTAAGCCGTGATCGGTGGGATCGTCGAGGAACGGGTCGCGGATCCAGCGCAGATCCTCTTGCGACTGCGCCGCGACGCTGAGGCCGGGGCGAATTCCGGCATGGACGAACAGATAATCGCCAAACCGGAACGTATCGGCGAAACCGGCGAGGAAGGACTGATGATCGATTGGGACCGCTTGTTTGATCGCGGCCAGCGCCTCGGCCTCGCTCAGTTCCTTGAGCCGCGCGGGCGGGAGCCCGTAGCTGGTCAGGCATTCGACCCCGCCAAACTTGAGCCAATCGGAAAGCACCGCGGGTTCCCCCGCGAGTATGCGCAACAACACTTCCTCATGATTGCCGCACAGGAAGATCGTGGTCACATCGGTCGGCTGCCACGTTCGCACTCGCTCGACCACCTCGGCCGACTGCGGCCCACGATCAATCAGGTCGCCTAGGAAGACGACCAGATTCTGCGACGCGCGCCGCGCCGATATGTCGGCCTCGATCTTGGCGAGGAGCTGGTCGAGCAGGTCGAGGCGGCCATGCACGTCGCCGACGGCATAGGCGCGATAGCCCTCGGCACCACGCGGCGCAGGCTGGGCGGTGAAGGCGCTGAAAATCTTGCTAAAAAAAGTCATCACCAACGCTCAACTCTTCAAACGCAATCCGGGTGCGTCGGCATGATCGGTGGCGTTCGAGACTGCCGAAATCGCCGCAAGGTAGCGCCGCGTTACCTCCGCGATTCCAAACTCGCGCTCGACCTTGGTGCGCCCCGCCTCGCCAAACGCACGCCGAGCCGCGACCGGCATCGCCGCCA
>JBKJTQ010000118.1:0-2987 GCA_046589895.1 Sphingomicrobium sp. | reverse complement strand
TCCGGCGTTTGCCAACGTCCCCGTCGACGGCCTGCTCGACCCCGCTTACATCGCAAAACGCGCCCGGCTGATAGGCGCCAACACGATGCCGCCCCCAGTCGCCGGGACGCCCAATGGCTCGCCTGTGGTAGCGAGTGATCGCACCCGCGAGCTGGCCGGCACTTCGCACTTCATCGTCGGCGATGCGGACGGCAACGTGGTGTCGATGACGACCACGGTCGAATCGGTTTTTGGCAGCGGACGGATGGTCGACGGCTTTTTTCTCAACAATCAGCTCACCGATTTTTCCTTCAGCCCGACCGACGCCGCAGGGCGTCCCGCCGCGAACGCCGTCGCCCCGGGCAAGCGACCGCGCTCGTCAATGACGCCGCTCATCCTGCTCGACCGCGATGGTCGCTTTGCCGGCGCGATCGGGTCGGCCGGTGGCAATGCCATTCTCGCCTATGTCGCCAAGTCGCTGGTCGCCGCGATCGATTGGGGCCTGCCGATGCAGGAAGCGATTGCCGCGCCCAACCTTGTTGCGCGCGGCGCGGCGTTCAACGGCGAAGTGACCAAATTTGGCGCTGCGACGCTCGCCGCACTGGCGGCGCGGGGACTAGTGGTGAAGCCTGGTCAAGGCGAGGATTCGGGCGTCCATGGCGTGTTAGTCCGCAATGGACAAATCGACGGCGGCTTCGATCCGCGCCGCGAGGGCGTAGTACTGATCGCCCGACAATCGGCGACCGTCGCGCGCTAGGCCGAGCCCACTGCCTCGGCTATGCTCGACATTCCGCGCTCGGCGACACGCGCGCCAAGCCCGTCCGCGATCCGTCGCGCGAGGCCGGGGCCGTGATAGACTAACGCCGAGTAGAGCTGGACCATGCTCGCCCCCGCGACGATCCGCCGCCACGCGTCCTCCGCCGAAGCGATCCCGCCCGCGGCGATGAGTGGCAATTGGCCCCCGCTGGCGCTGCGAAACGCGCGCAAGGCGTCAAGCGCAAGTGGCGCGAGCGGTGTGCCCGACAATCCCCCCGCCTCGTCAGCGTGGCGCGACTTGAGCGCGGGCCGCGAGAGCGTCGTGTTGGCGACGATCAGCGCGTCGATCCGCGCATCGATCGCTGCACGGACGATGCGGTCATGGTCGCCGCCATCGAGATCGGGAGCAACCTTGAGGAAGATCGGTGGCCCGCCGGCCGCGCGCGCCGCGGCGATCGCGCCAAGCAGGTCGACCAGCTCGCCCCCCACCTGCAAATTGCGCAGCCCGGGCGTATTGGGCGAACTGATGTTGACCGTCAGATAATCGGCCACGGGCGCCATCGCCGCGACCCCCGCGACATAGTCGCCGACGCGATCCGCGCTATCGCTGTTGGCGCCGATATTGACACCCACAATCCCTGCCCTGAGCGAAGTCGAAGGGCCGCGCCGCTTGCGCCGTGCGAGCCGTGTCAGCGCGTCGCCCTGCCCGCGGTTGTTGAATCCCATGCGATTGATCACCGCCTGATCCTCGACCAGCCGGAACAACCGCGGGCGCGGGTTGCCGTGCTGCGGGCGCGGAGTGATCGTCCCCACCTCGACAAAGCCGAACCCCAGCCCGAGCATCGCATCGGGCACCTCACCATCCTTGTCGAACCCCGCGGCAAGCCCGACCGGCGAGGGAAAGCGCAGCCCTGCCACGTCGATGGCCAGCGAGGGCGCAAATTGGGGCGCACGCCTCGGCGGCATGAGGCGAAGCGCCGCTATCGTCGCGCGATGCACGGCCTCGGGGTCGAGACTGAAGATCAATGGGCGCAGCGATGTGAACATGCCGCGCCTATGGCATTGTCGCCGGCTCGCGTCATGCCCAACCTTGCCCGAGGGGAAGCGCTTTTTCGCGTTGCAGTCCACCTGCCGGTTGATTCCTCCTTCGCCATCGCCTAAATCGGACAAGAAAGCTCTGATTTAGATATGCGCCTCACCCACCTTGCCGATTATGCGGTCGTGATGATGACCGCCGCCGCGCGCCGCGAGCCTTGTTCGCGGCTGTCCGCAGCGGAGCTGTCGGGCGAGACCGGGGTCCCGCTTCCGACCGCGCAGAAATTGATGGGCAGGCTCGCCGCGGCGGGACTGCTGACCAGCGTCCGCGGCGCAGGCGGCGGATTCACGTTGGCGCGCGGCATCACCGACATCAGCCTCGCCGACATTGTCGAAGCGGTCGAAGGCCCGATCGCGATGACGATGTGCAGCGGCAGCGACAAAGTGTCGGATTGCGCGCTTGACGCCCATTGCCGGGTCAAGCCACACATGGGCATCGTCGGTGCCAAGGTGCGCGGCGCGCTCCACGCGGTGACGCTTCAGGAATTGGCCCAGTGAACGAGGTCCTTCCCAGCGCGCAGGCGCCAAATGCCCAATTTCAGGCGGCGATCGCCAAGGATTATGAGTGGGGCTTCTCTTCGGACATCGAGCAGGAGTTTGCGCCCAAGGGGCTCAGCGAAGACACGGTTCGCTTCATCTCGGCCAAGAAGAACGAACCCGAGTGGATGCTCGAATGGCGCCTGAAAGCCTATCGCGCGTGGCTGACGATGGAGGAGGTCGACTGGGCCAAGCTCGACATCCCCGCGATCGATTATCAGGACGCTTATTATTACGCCGCGCCCAAGGCCAAGCCCAAGCTCGGCAGCCTCGACGAGGTCGATCCCGAAATCCTCCGCGTCTATGCCAAGCTCGGCATTCCGATCGAGGAGCAGAAGGTTCTCGCCGGGGTCGAGGGCGCGCGCAAGGTCGCGGTCGACGCGGTGTTCGACAGCGTCTCGGTCGCGACCACGTTCCGCGAGGAATTCCTCCGCGCCGGGGTCATCTTCTTGTCGATCTCCGAAGCGATCAAGGAATATCCTGAGCTCATCAAGAAGTATCTCGGCTCGGTCGTTCCGCAGCGCGACAATCTGTTCGCCTGCCTCAACGCCGCAGTGTTCAGCGACGGGACGTTCGTGCTGGTCCCCGAGGGCGTGCGCTGCCCGATGGAATTGAGCACC
>JBKJTQ010000072.1:0-8149 GCA_046589895.1 Sphingomicrobium sp. | reverse complement strand
CAATTGGAATGATTGGAGGATGATCCCGAGCGAGCGTCCGCGCAATCGCGCGAGCTGGTCCTCGTCGAGCCCGGCCAAATCCTGCCCCGCTAGCGCGATTGCGCGGACGTTCGCTCGGGATCATCCTCCAATCATTTCAATTGCTCCCGACGATGACCGCGATCGAAAATGTCGCGGTGCCGCTCGAACTCGCCGGGGCGAGTGATGCGCGCGAGCGAGCCAGGGCCGAGCTTGAAGCGGTTGGGCTTGGACACCGGCTGCATCACTATCCGGCGCAATTGTCGGGCGGTGAGCAGCAGCGCGTCGCGATAGCTCGCGCCACCGCCCCGCGCCCCGCTTTGCTGCTTGCGGACGAGCCGACCGGCAATCTCGATAGCGCGACCGGCGCGGGGATCGTCGACCTATTGTTCGAGCGCGCGGGCGTGGCGGGGGCCGGCCTGCTCGTCATCACCCACGATCCCGTCGTCGCGGCGCGCGCCGCTCGCATCGTGCACATGGCCGATGGCATGCTGACCGCGTGACGGCGGCGCTGAGCCTCGCGCGGCGCGACCTGAAGGGCGGGCTTGGCGGGCTTGGCTTGCTGTGGTTGTGCCTTGCGATCGCGATTGCCGGCCTGTCGTCGGTGACCAGCCTCGCCTCCTCGATCGATCGCGCGATCGCCGCCGAGGGCCGCTCGCTGATCGGCGGCGATCTGATGCTGACCGTCGCGCAGCGCGACGCGAACGCCGGGGAGCGCCGCGCGATCAAGGCGCTCGGGACCGCGTCGAAGAGCGTCGGCACGCGCGCCATGCTGGTCGCGCCCAATGGCGAATCTATGCTGATCGAGTTGACCGGCGCCGACACCGCCTTTCCGCTGGCGGGGGAACTGTCGCTCGCGGGCGGGCAGCGCCCCGGCGACGGCGAGATTGCGATCGGTCGTGCCGCCGCCGAGCGGCTCGGCCTCAAGCCGGGCGATCCGGTGCGTGCCGGGCTGGCGGCGCTGCGCATCTCGGCGATCATCGACAAGATGCCGCGCGATTCGGGCTTTGCCTTCGCGCCGCCCGCATTGGTCAGCGAAGCAGGGATGGCGGCGACCCGCCTGATCCAGCCGGGGAGCATCAGCACCACCTCCTACCGCTTGATCCTGCCGCCCGGCGCTGATCCGCAGGCGGTCGGCACCGCCTTCCAGCAGCGCTTCCCCGACGGCGGGTGGCGCGCGACCGACCGCAGCGACGCGGGCAGCGGGACGCGGCGGTTCATCGACCGGCTCGGGCAATTGTTGCTGATGGTCGCGCTGTCGGGGCTAACGATTGGCGGTCTTGGCATGTCGAGCGCGGCGGCGGCATTCGCCGCCTCGCGGCGCCAGAGCATCGCGATCCTGAAACTGGTCGGCGCGCCGCGGCGGACGATCCATATCATGCTGCTGATCGAGCTCGGGCTGATCGCGGGACTGGCGATCTTTGCCGGGCTTGCGGTCGGAGCGGCGGTTCCCGCGCTCGTCGCCAGCATCGCCGGCCCGTTCCTCCCTGTCTCGCCCGATCCCAACCCGCAATGGCTCGCGCTCGCCGAAGCCGCTGTGTTCGGGGTGTTGATCAGCTTTGCCGCGAGCTGGCGCGCTATCGCCGGGGCGAGCGACACGCGCCCTGCGCAGCTGCTGCGCGGCGCGGTCGATGGCGCGCGGCTCAACCCGCGCCACCTGATCGGCCCCACGCTTGCGCTCGCCGCCTCCGCCGCGCTGGCCATCCTCGGCGCCAGCGACCGGAGCTTCGCGGCCATCGGGGTCGCGAGCATTGCGGTTCTATGTGGGCTGTTCGCTCTGGTCGGGCTCGGCATCCGTCGGATCGCCCGCGCCACGCGCCATCGCGGTGGCCCAGTCATGCGGCTCGGAATCGCCGCGCTCGACCGTCCCGGAGCGGCGACGGTGCGATTGTCGGTATCGCTCGGGCTGGGGCTGACGATGCTCATCACTCTGTCGGGCGCGGCGTCGAGCATCCTCGCCGAGATCGCCACCAACATCCCCCGGAAAGCCCCAGCTTTGTTCCTGATCGACATTCCGCGCGAGGATGGCCCTCGCCTGGCGGCGCTGGCGAGGAGCGAGTTCCCGAGCGGCGACCTGCGCCTCATCCCCTCGCTGCGTGGCCCCGTCACTGCACTCAACGGCGTTCCGGTGTCGCAGATGAAGGCGATCCCCGAAGGCGCGTGGATCTTGCGCGGCGATCGCGGGCTGACCTTCGCCGCACTACTGCCTCCCGCCAACACAATCGTCGCGGGGCGGTGGTGGCCCGCCGACTATCGCGGCCTTCCGCTGGTGAGCATCGACGTCGATGCCGCCACCGCGCTCGGGCTCAAGATTGGCGACCGGATGACGGTAGGGGTGCTGGGGCGCCCGATCGAGGCGCGTATCGCCTCGCTGCGGCGGATCGACTGGCGCAGCCTGGGGTTCAACTTCGCGATCATTTTCTCGCCCGGCGCGATCGACGCCGCGCCGTTCACGCTGATGGCGAGCATCGCGCCCGGCGCGGGGGTTTCAACGCAAACCTTCGAGCGCCGCCTCGCCGCCGACTTGCCTATGGTCAGCGCGGTGCGAGTCGCCGAAGTCGTCGAGCAGGCCAAGGCCCTGCTCACATCGATCGGCGGCGCGGTGCGCATCGCGACCGCCTTCGCTATCCTTATGGGGATGGTGGTGCTCGCCGGATCGGTGGTCGCGACCAGAGCCGAGCGGCGCCGCGACATCGTTCTGCTGCGGCTGGCCGGGGCGACCCGGGGGCAGGTCGCGCGAAGCCAGCTGATCGAGTTCGCCTTGCTCTCGGCCGCGGTCGCGCTCGCCGCGCTCGGCGTTGGGTCGATCGCCGCCTGGGCGCTGGTGACGCGGACATTCGAATTCGCGTTCCGCCCCGACATGGCGACGATCCTGCTAATTCCCGCAGGCTTGATCGCGCTTGCGGTGATGGCGGCTTTTCTCGCCGCGCAACCCGCATTGAACGCGCGTCCCGCTCAGGGACTGCGCGCGCTCTAGGGGTGGTGCGGCGCGAACCGGGGATGCAACTGTTCGTGAAGTTGGTCGTTCAACGACTCCGAAAGGAACTTTTTATGTCCACTGTCCCGACGCTTAGCGATCTGCGCATGACGCACGATCCCGCTGGTCGTGGTTATCATGCGGTGTATCGCGAGCAGCAGATCAATCACTGCCCGGGCTGCGGTCGGACGCATTGGCTGATCGGGCGCATGTCGGCCGAATGCGCCTTCTGCTCGACCGCTCTGCCGCTCGCCGAGGCGAGCATGCGCTCGCACAATAGCCCTGCGGTAATCATTCATCGCAACCAGAATCGCGCGCGCGCCTGGGCCGCTTGAAGATCAGCGACCCGGTGCCGGTCTGACCGGCACCGGGACGTTGCACAGATCGACTCCTCCCGCCGCGACACGATAAAAATCGTCGTCGCGGTTTTTCTTTACCCTGAGATAATGCGCGAAACTTGCGCTTTGCGTTTCGAGATATTGAAACGACGGGCGCACCGCGGCGGGAAAAGTCGAGGCGAGCGTGACCCCGACGATTGGCTTGGCGACGAGTCCTTCCTTGTAGAAACCCATCGTCTCGCTTCCGCGCGGCAAGGCGCTCAATTGCTCGATTCCCGCCACGACGCGTCCGACCACCGCGATGTTGCGGTCGAGCTGGCGCGGGGCGTGGCCGATGATCGCGTAGAGCTCGCCGCCGGTTCCGGTGTCGGGATGAAGGTCGCGCCCGACCCCGACCGTGGCATAGCAATGCGTCAGGCTGGCGCTGCCATCCTCGTAAAGCGCGACCGGCCAGCCACGCGAAAAGCCCACTCTGCCCGCATAGGAATCTGACGAGCCCAGTGGAGTCAGGCTGAGCCCTCGCGAGCTCCGTGTATATTCGTGCGGCGGATGCGAGACCGCCCCCGCCGACAGCGCGCGCTTGGCCTCGTTGATTCCCCATTGAACGACGTAATTGTCCTGCACTCGATAAACCGCCGCGCCGTGCCAATAATTGGCCGTGGCGAACTTGCGGATGTTGGCGACATGGACCGGGGCAAAGCTCGGCGCGAGCTGGATCACCACGCGACCCCCGCCGGCGAGCGTCATGACAAGCAGATCCTCCGCCGGGATTGTCCGCCACGCCGAGGCCGGAGCTGCGGCAACGACGTCGTTGGGGGTGAGTTTCTTCGGCGGAGCGGCGGCGGTGAGGCCGAGCAAAGCGGCGGTGAGCAAAAGGGCGCGCATGGTGACTCCTGCAGAAACGGCTCCTCACCCTCATGGCACAACGGCCAATAGGCAAGCCCCTTGGGCACGGTGACCGAAATGGCTAGGGAGGCGCGATGTATCTGGCCACCATCATGCTGCTCGGATCGGGCGAACTGGGGCGCGAAGTCGCGATTGCCGCCAAGCGGCTCGGGTGCCGCGTAATCGCGTGCGATCGCTATGACGAGGCGCCCGCGATGCAGGTGTCCGATGCGCGCGAGGTGTTCTCGATGCTCCATGGGGCGGCGCTCCGCGCGGCGGTCGAAAAGCACCAGCCCGATTTTATCGTCCCCGAGATAGAGGCAATCGACACCGCGATGCTTGGCGAACTCGAGCGTGAAGGCTGGCACATCGTGCCGTCGGCCAAGGCGGTTCAATTGACGATGAACCGCGACGGGATCCGCGATTTCGCCGCGAACAAGCTCGGGCTGACGACCTCGCGCTACATCTTCGCCGAGACTCGCGAGGAAGCGGTCGCGGCGGATGTCGGCCTGCCTGCGGTGGTCAAGCCGGTGATGTCGTCGAGCGGCAAGGGCCAGAGTGTCGCGCGCACCATCGCCGAACTCGGCACCGCGTTCGACTATGCCGTCGCCAACATGCGCGGCGACCGGCCCCGGGTGATTGTCGAACAATTCGTCGACTTCGACTATGAAATCACCTTGCTCACGGTCGCGACCAAGGACGGGATTTTGTTCTGCCCGCCGATCGGGCACCGCCAGGAAGGCGGCGATTATCGCACCAGCTGGCAGCCGGCCCAGATGGACGAAGCGGTACTCGCCTCGGCGCAGGAGCAAGCGGCCAAGGTAGTCGCGGCGCTTGGCGGGCATGGGCTGTTCGGGGTCGAATTCTTCATCGCTGGCGGGCAAGCAATTTTCTCCGAATTGAGTCCGCGCCCGCACGATACCGGGATGGTGACGCTGATCGGTCAGTCGCCCAATGAGTTTGAGCTTCACGTTCGGGCGATCCTGGGTCTTCCGATCCCCACGCTACGATGTGAAGCAGCGGCGGCATCGGCGGTGATCCTCGCCAACTGGGAAGCCAGTGACTTCGCGTTCGGAGGCGTGTCCGAGGCGATGGCCGACGGCGCCGATGTGCGCCTGTTCGCCAAGCCGACGACGCTGCCCAACCGCCGCATGGGGGTCGCGCTCGCGATCGGTGCCGATGTCGAGCAAGCGGTGTTACGCGCGCAAGCCGCGGCCGACAGAGTATGTATTATTTACGCTTGAATAAATATGCAGTCTTCTGTATATATACTGCATGATTCGAGTTTCGATCCTTGGGGCGTCTGGCTATGTCGGCGGCGAGCTGATGCGACTGGTAGCCGGTCACCCCGACATGGAGGTGGCCGTCGCTGTCGGCGCAACCGCGGCGGGGCAGCGCGTGGCGGCGCTCCATCCGCATCTCGTCCTGGCCTATCCCGACCTGCAGTTCGCGGCGTGGGGCAAGACGTCGCTCGAAGGCAGCGACCTGATTCTGGCTGCTTTGCCACATGGCGAGACCCAGCGGATCGCAGACGACCTCCTCGCGCCGGGCGTGCCGCTGGTCGACCTTGGCGCCGACTTCCGCCTCGACAGTGCCGCCGATTATCAACGCTGGTACGGCGAGCCTCACGCGCGCGCCGAGCTGATCGACAGCTTCACATATGGCCTCCCCGAATTTTTCCGCGACGCGATCAGTGGCTCGAAGCGCGTTGCCGCGCCGGGCTGCTACCCCACCGCCGCCAGCCTCGCGCTGCGTCCGTTGATCGAGGCCGGGATGATCGAGCCCAAGGGGATCATTGTCGATGCCGCGTCGGGAGTAAGCGGTGCCGGGCGCGGCGCCACTGCGGGGACGCATTATTGCGCGGTTGAGGGCAATATGCGCGCATACGGTTTGCTCAACCACCGTCACACCGCCGAGATGGAAATGGTCTTGGGCGTGCGGGTGCTGTTCACCCCGCACCTCGTCCCGATGAGCCGCGGCATCCTTGCCACTTGCTACGCGCCGGCGACGGGACCGAGCAATCCGCTCGCGATCCTTGCCGCGGCTTATGCCGGCGAGCGCTTCGTCCATGTCGGCGAGGCATTGCCCGAGACCAAATGGGCGGCGGGATCGAATGCGGCCTTCCTTACCGCGCGCTATGACGAGCGCACCGAAAGCGTCGTCGCGCTCGCCGCGATCGACAATTTGGGCAAGGGCGCCGCGGGGCAGATGATCCAGTGCGCCAATCTGATGCTCGGACTCGACGAGGGAGCGGGGCTGTCGGCGATGGGGATTTATCCATGAGCGTAACCGCGCCCGAAGGGTTCGTCGCGGCCGGCTGCCATGCCGGCGTAAAGCGCAAACGCCTCGATTACGCCCTGTTGGTAACCGACGATGCCAAGCCGGTGCCGACCGCTGCAGTTTTCACCCAGAACAAGTTTCGCGCCCCCCCGGTCGAGGCCAGCCTCACACGCTTGACCGCCTCTGGCGGGATGGCGGCGGGGGTGATCGTCAATTCGGGCAATGCCAATGCCGGGACGGGCAAACCCGGTCGCGCCGATGCCGAGGCGATGTGCGTCGCCGCCGCCGATGCGATCGGGAGCGCATCGGGCGAGATGTTGGTCTGCTCAACCGGGCTGATAGGGATAAAGCTGCCGATCGACAAATTGGTCGACGCCGCGCCCAGGCTGGCGAAGAAATTATCGCGCGCGGGGCATGTCGAAGCGGCGAAGGGCATACTCACCACCGACACGCGCCCCAAGGAAGCGGTCGTGCGCGGCGATGATTTCACCATCGGCGGGATGGCGAAGGGGTGCGGGATGCTCGCGCCCAATATGGCAACGATGCTCGCATTCCTCACCACCGACGCCGCATTGTCCCCGGCCGAGCTTCAGCCGATACTTGGCCGCGCCACCGACGCGACCTTCAATTGCCTGATCACCGACGGCGCGACCTCGACCAACGATACGGTGATGCTGTTTGCCAGCGGACGGCGCGGCAGGCCCGACCTGGCCGTGTTCGAAGATGCGGTGCGGCAGGTGTGCGAGGAATTGATGCTGCACATGGCGCGCGATGCCGAAGGGATGACCAAGCTTGTCGTCATCCGTGTCACCGGCGCCGCTTCCGATGTCGAGGCGCGCAAGGTCGCGCGCTCGATCGGCAACAACCAATTGATCAAGTGCAGCTGGTTTGGAGCCGATGCTTATTGGGGCCGGTTGCTGGCCGAAGCGGGGTCGTGCGGGGTCGCGTTCGAGACCGAGCGCGCGTCGGTTTCGTATGGCGGGATCAAGGTCGCCGAGGCTGGGGTCGAAATTCCCCATGATGACGTTTCCGTTATGGCGCACATGCGCGGGCATGAAATCGACATCCTCGTCGACCTCGGTCTCGGCAGCGGCATCGGCCGCGCGGTTTCGGTCGATCTCGGGCCGGGCTATATCAAGGAAAATGCGGCGACATCATGATCAACGCCAATGACACCGCCGCGCTGCTGATCCAGGCGCTGCCCTATATCCGCCGCTTCACCGGCAAGGTGGTGGTGGTCAAGGTCGGCGGACTGCCAATGACCGACCCGGCGCGAATGCGCAGTTTGGCGAAGGACATCTTGTTGCTCCATTCGGTCGGGATCCGGCCGGTTCTGGTCCATGGCGGCGGCCCCCAGATCGATGTCGAAATGGCGCGCGCGGGGATTGCCGTCGAGCGGATCGACGGGTTGCGGGTGACCGACGAAGCCTCGCTCGACATTGTCCGCATGGTGCTGGTCGGCAAGACCAACCGGCAGCTGGTGGCGGCGATCAACGCGCTCGAGCCGGTCGCGGTCGGGGTGGCGGGCGAGGATGCGCGATTGCTCGAGGCCGAAGCGATCGATCCGCGGCTCGGATTTGTCGGCAAGGTAGTGGCGGTGCGCGGCGCCTTGCTCCACGACTTTCTCGACGACGGCCTGATCCCGGTGGTG
>JBKJTQ010000279.1:0-3293 GCA_046589895.1 Sphingomicrobium sp. | reverse complement strand
CAAGCGCGGCGTCGCCCTGGCCTTGCGCGCGTAAGGCGGCACCGAGCAGCCGGAGTCCCGCAGCATGGCGCGGATCGGTCTCGACAATCGCCCGCGCCTGCGCCTCGGCGAGCGCAGGCTGGGCGGCGAGCAGCCGTCGCCCATGCGCCACCGCCTGGTCGAGCGTCGCCTCCTCCGTCGAAGCCAATTTGCCATCCATTGGGTTGCAACTAGCGTGACGGGTATGATGCCGACAAGCCTGACGGGCGAGCGGCACTCATCCCACAGGGGAGAAATCGATATGATGAAGAGGTGCGGATTTTTGAGCGGGGTACTGGTCGCGCTTGCGACGGCAATTCCGGCTGCGCTTGGTCCATATGCAGGATGAGCCGGGTTGAGTGGAAGAGTCCGCTCAGACATTGAACTTGAAGTGGAGGACGTCGCCGTCGGCGACGACATATTCCTTGCCTTCCTGGCGCAATTTGCCCGCGTCGCGCGCGCCGCTTTCGCCATTGAGCGCGATGTAATCGGGATAAGCGATGGTCTCGGCGCGGATGAAGCCGCGCTCGAAGTCCGAATGGATTTCGCCTGCGGCCTGCGGAGCCTTCGAGCCGACTTCGACCGTCCATGCCCGCGCTTCCTTGGGGCCGACGGTGAAGAAGGTGATGAGGTGAAGCAAATCATAGCCTGAGCGGATGACACGCGCGAGGCCGGTTTCCTCTAATCCCATTTCGGCAAGAAAGGCGAGGCGCTCGTCCATTTCCATTCCGACAAGGTCACTCTCGATCGCGGCCGAGACAATTACCGCATTGGCGCCCTCCGCCCTGGCCTTGTCGAATATCTTGGCGGAAAGTCCGTTGCCGTTCGCGGCATCGTCTTCGTTGACGTTGCAGACGTAGAGTACCGGCTTTGCAGTGATTAGCTGCGCTTGCGCGAAATGGCGCGCTTCCTCGTCGTCCTTGGGGACGGTGAGTCGCGCTGGCTTGCCTTCGCGGAGCAGGTCGAGCGTCTGGCCGAGAACGCTTGCGGCGATCTTCGATTCCTTGTCGCCCTGCTGACCTTTCTTGATCAAATTGGGAACGCGCTTTTCGAGGCTTTCAAGGTCCGAGAGGAGCAATTCGGTTTCGACCACATCAGCGTCGGAGATCGGATCGACCTTGTTCGCGACATGCTGAATATCGTCATTTTCGAAGCAGCGCAGGACGTGGACGATGGCATCGACTTCGCGGATGTTGCCGAGGAACTGGTTGCCGAGCCCCTCGCCCTGCGACGCGCCTTTGACGAGGCCAGCAATGTCGACGAAGCCCAATTGGGTCGGTATGATCTTGGCCGAGCCCGCGATCCTGGCGAGCTTGTCGAGCCGCGGATCGGGAACCGCGACCTGCCCGACATTGGGCTCGATCGTGCAGAACGGATAATTGCCCGCCTGCGCCGCCTGGGTTTCGGTCAGCGCGTTGAAAAGCGTCGATTTGCCTACGTTTGGCAAGCCGACGATGCCGCAGCGGAAGCCCATGTAACATTCCTTGGGGGTTTGAGGTTTGCGCGCTCCCTAGCCGGGCAGGGCGCGACTGGCTAGCTTGGCTCGACAGGCAAAGGATGGGACTCGCTCACGTCGAATTTACGCGAAGTTGAAGCTGATGCTGAGGCGGTCGGCCTTGGCGGTGCCGGGGAGGATTTCGTGACGCAGCCAGCTTTCCCATAGCAGGAGCAGGCCGGGGCGGGGCTCAAGCGTTGCGAACGGCCTCAACTCCTTCGGCGCGTCTTCGCGGCGCGGCGGGGCGGCCATCATCAGCCCCGAGCGCGGATCCTCGAAACGGATGCTCCCGCTGCCGGGCGGGGCTTCGACGTAGAGCGTTCCCGAGAGAATCGAGTGCGGGTGGAGGTGACTTGCGTGGTGGCCCCCGGGCTTGAGCAAATTGACCCACAGGCTGTCGAGCCTGGGTTTGCGCGGCAGGTCGAATGCGAGGTCGGCGGCGAAGGCGGCGGCGTGCTTGGTAAGCAGCTTGGCGAGATCGGCGAAGGCGGGGTCGCGGCGGGGCAAGTCATTGAGCGAGGCGTAGCTGGTATATCCCTTATAACCCTTGTCGCGGCTCCAGCGGCGCCCGGCCTGGTCGTCGATCGCCAGAGTGCGGATGCTGTGCGCGAGCTCGCCGAGCAAAACGGGTTTGCCAATCTCGATCTCGTACAGCCTGGTCACGAAGAAGGAGCTGATCATGGCTGCGTTCGCATCGCGACGTCGTTCATGAAGCGGACGTCGTCGCCCGCGGCGAGCCATTCGGCCTCGGCCCCGATTGCGCCCAGCAGTTCGGCAAGGTCGTCGATGTCGGCCTTGGCATAGTTGCCGAGCACATAGGGAGTGACCTTGTCCTTATGGCCGGGGTGGCCGATGCCGATGCGGACACGGCGAAAGTCGGGGCCGAGCGAGGCGTCTATGCTGCGCAAGCCGTTGTGGCCAGCAGTGCCGCCGCCCTGCTTGACCTTCAATTTGAACGGCGCGAGGTCGAGTTCGTCATGGAAAGCGGTCAATGCATCGACGTCGAGCTTGTAGAAGCGTAGCGCCCGCTGAACCGCGTCGCCGCTGTCGTTCATATAGGTTTGCGGCTTGATCAACAGCACCTTGTGATCGCCGATGCGGCCTTCGCTGGCGAGGCTGCGAAACTTCTTTTGCCACGGTCCGAAGCGGTGCATTTCGGCAATCGCGTCCACGGCCATGAAGCCGGCATTGTGGCGGTGCATCGCATAGTGCGTGCCCGGATTGCCGAGCCCGGCCCAGATTTGCATTGCGACAGTATCTCCCCTCCCCTCTCGGGGAGGGGCCGGGGGTGGGGGTCGCACAGCTTTCGATCGAGCCGCAACCCCCACCCCTCAATCCCCTCCCCGAGCGGGGAGGGGAGGCTCACTTAAGCCTTGTCGCCGCCCTCAGCAGCGTCGCCTTCGCCGGCTTCTTCCTCACCGACTGTCGGAACGTCGCCCGCAGCTTCGGTTTCGGTGTCGCCTTCTTCAGACTTCATCGCCGATGGGGCCACGACGGTCGCGATGGTAAAGTCGCGGTCGTCGATCGCCGACTTGGAACCCTTGGGCAGGTCAATCGATAAAATGTGGATCGAATCGCCGATGTCGAGGCCCTTGAGCGAGATGTTGATCTGCTCCGGGATTTCGGCCGCGTCGCAGATCAGCTCAAGATCATGGCGGACGACGTTGAGCACGCCGCCACGCTTGATGCCGGGCGATTCTTCTTCGTCGATGAAGTGGACCGGGACGTTGACGTTGACCTGACTATGTTCGCCGATGCGCAGGAAGTCGACGTGGATCGG
>JBKJTQ010000149.1:0-3083 GCA_046589895.1 Sphingomicrobium sp. | reverse complement strand
GGCCGAATGGCACGATCCATTCCCCAAACCATCTTATCTGTTCGCGATGGTCGCGGGGGACCTGACGCCCAACCGCTCGAGCTTTACGACGATGAACGGCCGGACGGTTGATCTCGCCATCTGGGTGCGCGAGGCCGATTTGCCCAAGACCGCGCATGCCATGGCGAGCCTCAAGGCGGCGATGGAGTGGGACGAGCAGGTCTACGGCCGCGAATATGACCTCGATTTGTTCAACATCGTCGCGGTCGATGATTTCAACTTTGGCGCGATGGAGAATAAGGGGCTCAACATCTTCAATTCGCGCTACGTGCTGGCCGATCAGGAAACCGCGACCGACGGCGATTTCGACGCCATCGCCGGGGTTGTCGCGCACGAATATTTCCACAATTGGTCGGGCGATCGGGTGACCTGCCGCGACTGGTTCCAATTGAGCCTCAAGGAAGGCTTCACCGTCTTCCGCGACCAGAGCTTCTCGGCCGCGATGGGCAGCGAAGCGGTCAAGCGGATCGACGATGTGCGGCTGCTTCGCGCGGTCCAATTCCCCGAGGATATGGGCCCGCTGGCGCATCCCGTGCGCCCCGAAACCTACCTCGAGATCGCCAATTTCTATACGGCGACAATCTATAATAAGGGCGCCGAGCTGATCCGCATGATGCGCACGATCATCGGTGCGGAGGCATTCCGCCACGGCAGCGACCTCTATTTCGAACGCCACGACGGTGAGGCCGTGACGTGCGAGGATTTCGTGCGTGCGATGGAAGAAGCGAGCGGCGTGGACCTGACCCAGTTCCGTTTGTGGTACAGCCAGGCAGGAACCCCGCGCGTGACAGCGCGGCTTGACCATGACACAACCACAGGCAGCGCAAAACTCCAATTAAACCAGTCACTTCCAGACACACCGGGACAGACTGGCAAGCTTCCGATGCTGCTCCCGCTCAAGCTCGCGCTGATCGGCGCCGACAGCGGCGCGGAGATTGCTGCCGAGCGGCTGGTGCTGCTCGATCGATCCTCGATGTGCGTGACGTTCGATAAGATTGACGAGGTTCCGTTGCTCTCGATCAACCGCGATTTCTCGGCCCCCGCGCTGATCGAAGTCGAGCGCCGCGCGGGCGAACTTGAGAAGCTCGCCGAGGTCGACCCCAACCCGTTCGCGCGGTTCGAGGCGCTGCAGGAATTGATGATGCGCGCGCTTCTCGCCGGGGCGCGCGGCGAGGCGATCGACCCCGCGCCGGTGATCGCCGCGATGGGCTCGACGCTGGCGTCGAACGCGCTCGACCCGGCGTATAAGGCCGAGGCGCTGATCATGCCGTCCGAAAGCGGAATCGGCGACCGTATGGGCCAGGTCGACCCGGTCGCGATCCACGTCGCGCGCGACGCCTTGCGCAAGGCGATCGGCAAAGCACTGGCCGAGCCGCTCCTCGCGGCGCAGCGCCAAACCGCGCGCGGCGACGATCTGTTGCCCGGCGCCAAGGGCGTGCGGCGGTTGCGCGGGGTCGCGCTCGGGCTGCTCGCCGCAGCCGACCCGGTGGGCGCGGCGACGCTCGCCCAGGCGCAATATGACACCGCCGACAATATGACCGACCGCCAGGCCGCGCTCGGCGCGCTGTCGGCGCTCAAGGCACCCGAGCGACAGACGGCGTTCGACGACTTCCATGCTCGCTACCGCGACGATGCGTTGGTGATCGACAAATGGTTCGGCCTTCAGGCCGCCGCTCCGCGGCCCGAGACGCTGGCTATGGTCGAGGCGCTTCGGTTACACCCCGATTTCAGCCTCAAGAACCCCAACCGCCTGCGCGCACTGATCGGGAACTTCGCCGCCAACCAGGTCGCGTTCCACCAAGCGTCGGGCGCGGGCTATCGCTTGCTCGCCGACCTGATCATCGAGGTCGATCAAATCAATCCGCAGGTCGCGGCGCGGCTCGTCCCGCCGTTCGGCCGCTGGCGGCGGTTCGTCGCCCCCTACGCCGACCTGATGCGCGGCGAACTCGAGCGGATCGTCGCAGTGCCGGGCCTTAGCAAGGACGTATTCGAACAGGCGTCGAAGAGCTTGGGCTGAGTGCCGTCACCCTGCGAGGGGGTTGCAGCGCGATGGGAACTCCCTCTCGTCCTTACGGGAGTAGGTCGGGGTGAGGGTCCTCAGCCACCGACCCAGCTGGCGACCTGCGCCGCGACCTGGTTGGCGGCGGCGTTGAGCGCGGGGCCGACCGTCGCGGCGGTGCCATCGGCGGGGACGCTGGCTTCGAAGCGGCGGGTCGCGACGCGGGTGCCACCCGCCGCGGCGAGCGTGCCGTCGTAGCGCACCACGACGCTGCCGCTCGCGGTGTCATAACCGAACCGGGTCAACGTTCCGGTCAGCGATACGCCGGGATCAAGCGACGACTGGCGCGGGTCGAGCACGACACGGTTGGTCGTCCGCAGCATCGTTTCCTGAAGCAAATCCTGGAACAGCTTGTCGGGGCTTTCGACCCACAATATGTCCTTGATATAGGCCACCGCGGTCGGCCCGACGAGCGCCGGCACGCGGGTCGACGCCAGTTCTTTCGGTACCACCGGTACATCGATCGTAATCGCGTCGCCCGGCGCCGACGATCGATTGATCGCGGCCGGCGCGGGCGCATCGCTGGTCAGCGTGAGCAGAGTTGGCGGGACCTTCTTTCCGCCGAAACAGGCGGCGAGCGACAGCGCGCCCAGCGTGACGATCAACAGGCGGTGGGTTCGCATCATTTCGTCTTTCCGGGCTTGTAGTCAGGCAATTTTTCGGGGCCGAGCACACCCAACGCGCCGTCATTGTTGAGGCGGTCGGAGAATTGGCCAAGCGAATCCGACAGGTCGCGCAAATCGCGCACCAGGCGGTTGGCCTCGGGCAGGGTCGATTTGGAGAAATTCTGGATGCCGGGCCGCGCATCGGCGACGACCGCGTCGAGGTTGTCCGCCGCGCGCTGTACCGATGCGATCGCCTTGCGTAAGTCCTCGGCGGCTGGCGTGGCCTGTTCGTTGACCAGCCGGTTGGTGCTGTCGGCCAGCGCGCCGACCCGCTGCGCTGCGATCCCTGCGTTGCGCGCCGCAATCCGCGCGTCGCCGAT
>JBKJTQ010000143.1:0-3131 GCA_046589895.1 Sphingomicrobium sp. | reverse complement strand
GGGCGCTCGCGCATCTGCTCGGCCGGACGATCGTCGTGGCTGAAAAAGGAACGGCGAGCCGGCTCGCGGCTTGAACTGCCACGTCCGCTGCGCTCGTCCATTTCGCGGCGGGGTTCGGCCTCGTCGTCGCCGAACCAGCTCGAAATCTCATCACGTGAGCGCTCGAAGAATCCGCGCTCGCCGCTGTCGCGCGCGGCGCGTTCGCCCTGCTCGTCATAGCGGCTGCTTCGTTCGCGCATGTCGCGATCGTCCCGACCATAAGCCATGTCAAAACCTCCTCATATATTCATGCAATCCAAGGCTGGATCATCGCGGGCGTAACGAATGGCGGCGCGGCGGCGTTCCGGCGCGCGCGGGTCAATGACGGCGAAACGACGGCGCTTGGCGACCAGTTGAAAAAGCAGCGGGGAAGGGCGTTGCCAGCCCGTCAAAGCGCGGCTATTGGGGCGCCAATCGACGGGTGCGGGGCTGTAGCTCAGATGGGAGAGCGCTGCAATCGCACTGCAGAGGTCAGGAGTTCGATCCTCCTCAGCTCCACCATTCACCCGTCGCAGATTTCCGCTTCATCATCGCCGCGCATGTGCTTAGCATAAGGCGATGAGCGACCAGCCACTTCTCGCCGGGGTCGAACTGGGCGGCACCAAGACGATCGCATGGCTGGCGCGCGGCGACCAGATCGTCGACCGGCTTCAGGTCGCGACCACCACGCCGGACGAGACGCTTGGCGCGATCGCGGCGCAGCTTGCGAAATGGCACCCCGTCGCGCTCGGCATCGCCAGCTTCGGCCCGGTTGCGATCCACCGCGACAACCCCCTCTTCGGGCAGATTCTCGCCACGCCCAAGCCCGGCTGGAAAGGCGCCGACCTGATCGCCGCGCTCGCCCAGGGGCTGCCCGTCGCGCTCAGCACCGACGTCATCGCCGCCGCGCTTGCCGAGGGCGCCAACGGCGCCGCCATCGGCCTCACCGATTTTGTCTATGTCACGATCGGTACCGGGATCGGGATGGGGATCATTTCCCACGGTCGCCCGCTCACCGGCCGCCTCCACCCCGAGGCGGGACATATGTTCGTGGCGCGAGTCCCCGGCGACTTATTCGCCGGAAGCTGCCCCTTCCACCGCGACTGCCTCGAAGGTCTTGCTGCGGGTCCCGCAATTGCCGCGCGCGCGGAACGTGAAGGCGACGCCATCTCCGACGAGGATCCGATGTGGAGCTTCGTCATCGACGCGCTCGCAAAGGGGTTCGCCAACCTCCGCCTCACGCTCGCCTGCCAGGCGATCGTGATCGGCGGCGGGGTGGCGGTCGCGCGCCCGTGGCTCGCCGCGGCGGTCGCGGCGCGGATGGACGATTTTCTAAGCGGCTACCTCCCCGGCCCGTCGGCGGTCGTCCTCGCCGCGCTCGGCGCCGAGGCGGGGCCGCGCGGCGCGCTGCTCCTCGCGCGAAGTGTGCTTGATCACGAAACCTAGGAACCGCCCATGCCAACCGACATCATCATCTATCACAACCCCGCCTGCGGCACGTCGCGCAACGCGCTGGCGATGATCCGCGACGCCGGGATCGAGCCGCATGTCGTTGAATATGCCAAGACCCCGCCAAGCCGCGCCCTGCTTGCCGAGATCATTGCCCGCGCCGGCATGACCCCGCGACAGTTGCTGCGCGAGAAAGGCACACCTTATTCCGAACTTGGCCTCGCCGACGAAAGCCTGAGCGACGACGCGCTGCTCGACGCGATGATCGCGCACCCGATCCTGATCAACCGCCCGCTGGTGGTTTCGCCGCTTGGGGTCAAATTGTGCCGCCCGTCCGAAGAGGTGCTCGACCTGCTCCCCACCGCACAGCGCACCCCCTTCACCAAAAAAGACGGCAAATGGCGGAGCGGGTGGGATTCGACCTCATAGCGGCTGCGGACGGTCGTGAATGCTAATGGACTAAGACGCGGCGCTACAACGTTGCGAAATTTTTCAGTCACTCGATTCTGGCCGAAGCTCATGAAGCTACTCGGATCGTAGTTCAGGGAAGCTTGGCTGCGAGCCATTCCTCCACTTCGCGGTATGCGGACCTTCCGTACGGGGGCTCGGTGCCGTTGTTCGCTGCGAAAAAAGCGATGCCGACACCGCGCTTATGGTCCACCCATAGGCCGGATCGCACACGATAGGCGTCGCCAGCGTGGCCGACCATGACCCGCCCGTTACCGAACAGATCATCGTGACAGCCTTTTGTCGCCACCGGAAGGCTCTGCATCGCCAGCCCGTACGCACAGTAAAATCCTTTCTCAGTGTCGCCATTAGACCCGTCGAAGCGCCACAACGGCTGAGTGATGGCGGACATGCTCGCATGGCTTAAAAATGACTGTCCTCGATGCCGACCGTCGTTAAGCAATAACTGCCCGACGATCGCGAGGTCGCGCGCGGAAATTCGCAACCCGCCCTGCGGCGAGAAAAGCGCGCCATTGTCGCCAAGCTTGTAGCGAGCAAGATCACAGGTTCCATCGGCCGCGGGAAGCACTGGGCACGCGGGTTGCTTGCCGCCGAGATCGTCACGGAGCACCGAGCCGTCGTCATCATAAAGGATCACCGCCCGACCAAGCGCGCGGTCGCTGCATGTCGTCCAATTATAGCAGGCGTCGAGCGATAGCGGCGCCAGAACCAGCCGATGGATCAGCCGATCAAACCGCTCGCCCGTGGCCTTTTCCATCACTGAGGCGACGATTGGAAAATTGAGGTTCGAGTAGCGGAAGTAAGTCGCCGGCTCATGCTCGGCATCATAGGCTTTGGGATTGGCGAGTTCGGCGCTAAGCGATTTCCCGACCGGAATGACATAGTCGATCTCATCCCTCAGGCTCGAGCGGTGCGACAATAAAAGACGCAGAGTGATTGGCGTCCGGGGATAAGCAGGATTGCGCAGCGACCAGCCGAGCTTGTGCGTGACATCCTCGTCAAGGTCGAGCCGGCCCTGCTCGATAAGGCGCATCACCCCGAGCGCTACCACCATCTTCGATACCGATGCGATCCGCACGGGATCGTCGATCGTCAGCGCGCGGCCGCTTGCGCGATCGGCGGTGCCCGCGGCTCCATTCGTTCGGATGCCGGCCGCGTCGAAGGTGACCCAGGCATAGCTGACCCCAGGCGGCGGT
>JBKJTQ010000134.1:0-6000 GCA_046589895.1 Sphingomicrobium sp. | reverse complement strand
GTTGACCTCAAACAGATCGACGTCGGTGATGCCCCAGCCAGCCTTGTCGAGCGCCTTGCGCATCGCGAATACCGGCGCGGTGGTGAACAGTGCCGGCGCCTGGGCGTGGCCGGCGTGGCTGACGATCCGGGCGATCGGGGTCAGCCCGAGCCGTTCGGCGACGCTCGCGCGGGTCATCACCAGCGCGGCAGCGCCATCGCTGATCGACGAGGCGTTGGCGGCGGTGATCGTGCCGTCCTTCGAAAAGGCGGGCTTCAGCGTCGGAATCTTGGCGACGTCGCCCCTGGCGGGCTGCTCGTCGAGGCTGACGGTGGTCACGCCCTTGCGGCCCTTCACATCCACCGGAGTGATCTCGCGATCGAACGCGCCCGCGGCCTGCGCCTGTTGCGCGCGGGTGAGAGAGGCCATCGCGAACGCGTCCTGCGCTTGCCGAGTGAACTGATAGTCGCGCGCGGTGTCCTCGGCGAAGCTGCCCATTAGCCGGCCGGGCTCATAGGCATCCTCGAGCCCGTCGAGGTACATATGGTCCTTGAGCACGTCATGGCCGATCCGCGCGCCGCCGCGGTGCTTGTGGCTGAGGTATGGCGCGTTGGTCATCGATTCCATGCCGCCCGCGATGACCACGTCTGCGCTGCCCGCCGCGAGCGTATCGGCGGCCATGATCGCCGCCTGCATCCCCGATCCGCACATCTTGTTGACCGTGGTCGCCTCGACCGAGCGGGGCAGCCCGGCGCCGAGTGCCGCCTGTCGAGCCGGGGCCTGGCCGAGCCCGGCGGGGAGCACGCAGCCCATGTAGATTTTGTCGATCCGGTCGCCGTCGATCCCGGCGCGCTCGACCGCCGCCTTGACCGCCGCCGCGCCAAGCTGCGTCGCCGACGCGCCCGACAGCGCGCCCTGAAACCCGCCCATCGGCGTGCGCGCATAGGACAGGATGACGATCGGGTCGGCGTTGCTCATGCATTGGCTCCGGACGGTGTGATGGTTGGCACATAAGCGCGGGCGTCGCCTTGTCCAAGCCTTAGCCGCTCTGCTAGCGCGCAGGTCAACAGGAGAGACGTTCGATGAGTGACATGCCCGGACTCGATTTCGACCTTGGCGAAATGGCCGACACGATCCGTGAAACGACCCGGCGCTTCGCGGCCGACAAGATCGCGCCGCTCGCCGCCGAGATCGACGAGCAGGACCGTTTCCCGATCGAACTGTGGCCGCAGATGGGCGAGCTTGGCCTGCACGGCATCACTGTTGAGGAGCAATGGGGTGGGCTGGGCCTTGGCTATCTTGAGCATGTCGTCGCGCAGGAAGAGGTTGCGCGGGCGTCGGCGTCGGTCGGCCTGAGCTATGGCGCGCATAGCAATTTGTGCATCAACCAGATCCGCCGCTGGGCCAATGACGAGCAGAAGGCGAAATATCTGCCCAAGCTGATTTCGGGCGAACATGTCGGCGCGCTGGCGATGAGCGAGGCAGGGGCGGGCAGCGACGTCGTCTCGATGAAACTCAAGACTGAAAAATCGGGCAACGGCTACCGCCTCAACGGCACCAAATTCTGGATCACCAATGCCGAATATGCCGACACGCTGGTGGTCTATGCCAAGACCGGCGGCAATGATGGCAAGCCCAGTCGCGGCATCACCACCTTCCTGATCGAAAAGGGCTTCGACGGCTTCTCGATCGGGCAGAAGATCGACAAATGCGGGATGCGCGGCAGCCCGACATCGGAGCTGGTGTTCGACGATTGCTTCGTCCCGTCCGAGAATGTCATGGGGCCGGAAAATGGCGGGGTCGGCGTGCTGATGTCGGGCCTCGATTATGAGCGCACCGTGCTCGCCGGCATCCAGCTCGGGATCATGCAGGCGTGCCTCGACGTGGTCGTGCCCTACGTCCGCGAGCGCAAGCAATTCGGGCAGGCGATCGGCAGTTTCCAGCTGATCCAGGCGAAGGTCGCCGACATGTATGTCGCGCTCAATTCGGCGCGCGCTTATGTCTACACCGTGGCCAAGAATTGCGATGCGGGCAAGACCACGCGGTTCGACGCGGCCGGCGCGATCCTGCTGGCGAGCGAAAGCGCGTTCAAAGTCGCAGGCGAAGCGGTCCAGGCACTGGGCGGCGCGGGCTATACCAAGGACTGGCCGGTCGAACGCTTCATGCGCGATGCCAAATTGCTCGACATTGGCGCGGGCACCAATGAGATCAGGCGGATGTTGATCGGGCGCGAGATCATCGGGGCCTGATTGCCAATTGCTGAAGCGCCGTTAATCTGCGCCGCTAACCGGGAGGAGTCGATGCGAACCCTTGCCATCGGACTGCTGCTACTCGCAGGCTGCGACCGCCATGCGGACGAAGGTCAGGCCGCGGCAGACGTCTGGCCCGCCGCGGTCGTCTTCGACGGTGGTGATTATGCCGACGCCGGGGCGAAGGTCGCGCATGGCAAACGGATCGCCGAGCTGTTCGGCTGCAACGCCTGCCACGGCGCCGATTATGCCGGTGTCAACTTCGGCAAGATGATCCCAATCGTCGACGGGCTCTGGGCGAGCAACATCTCGCGCACCCTGCCGACGATGAGCAATGCCGAACTCGAGAAGCTATTGCGCCAAGGGGTCCATCGCGACCGTGAACTTTACGTCATGCCGTCCAAGCAGACGCAGTTTCTCGCCAATCGCGACATGGCGGCACTGATCGACTTTCTGCGCACCATAAAGCCGACCGGGGAGCCGACGCCGGTGCCACCCAAGGGATTCGAGGCGGCGGTGACTGCCCGGCTTCCCGACGATTATTGGCGCACGGTGAAGGAAGGCGAAAAACGCGGCTACCACAATGCTGCCGAGGAGGTCGCCTATTTCGCTGCCAATCGGCCGCCCAACCTGGGGCCGAAACTGGCGCGCGGGCAGATGGTCGCCTCGAGCCTGTGCAGCGGCTGTCACGGTGCCGCGCTCGATGGAGTGGGAGAGCCCGGCGGCGATATTCAGGGCGCGCTGGCCTATGACGATGCCGCTTTCAACCGGCTGCTGACCGACAGCATCGACCGCACCGGCAAGCGGGTGCTGGTCGAAGAATGGGGCGTCGGTCACGAATTCGAGCCACTAACTCCGGCTGAGCGCCGCGACGTCTTCGCCTACGTCCGCGCGCTTGCGCGGTCGCGGGTTCGCTGAGCGATGCTCGACATCGGCGCGGGCACCAACGAAGTATGACGGATGCTGATCGGGCGCGAAATTATAGGCGCTTAGGCGCGGGCCAGCAGTATGGCGCCCCAGATGATCAGTAGCGGCGCAGTGATGCGCGGCACCCGGTGGCCAAACGGGAGCAGTTTCTCGGCGGCGACGAGCAGGGTCAGCGCGGCTACCCACGCAAGGTTCATTACCCCCCCGGCGAACAACAAAAGCATCAGTGCCCAGCAGCAGCCGACGCAATAGCTGCCGTGAAGCAGGCCCATCGTCAGCGGGCTCGCGCGATGGTGTCGGGCGATGAACTCGGCCGGGTTGCGGCAATGGGTGAGGCACGCCTGTTTGGGTGGGGCAAGCTGGTAAAGGCCCGTGGCGATCAACATTCCAGCGGTCAATGAGCGGTTCGACACGCTCATCGTCATCGCGTCAGCGAGCCCGGACTGTTCAAGGCCAAACTGGAGGCCGGTCGCCAGCAGCGAAAATAACCCCCAGGCCGCAAGGTAGCCGATGAGGAATGGAGTCGCGCTGCGGTAGCGGCCGTGGCGGCGGGCCGCGTGTCCATAAAGGAGGACGACGGGTGAAGCCGACGGCAGCATCATGGCGACCATCATCACGGCCCACATCGACCAGGTCAGTCCAAAGCGCGCCGAATCCCAGCTCATCGCCGCCATCGGCTGGTCCGAACGATCCATGCCGGCGCCAGCGAGCAACCAGCCCCACGCCAGCAGAGAAAGGACGATGAGCGCGACGATGGTGACCGCACGTGAATGGCGGAACAATACGACCGCACGGGCTTCCATCAGGCGCGCACGACTCCATGGCTATCGAGATTGAGATGGGCGAACTGTCCATAGCTGTTGGCCAGTTCGACCGGGACCGGGCCGGTCGCGCTGCTCGATGCCGAACCAATGTCGGCAAAGATATATTCGAATCCATCGGGCAGATGGATCTGCGCACGAACTTCGCGCCCGTCGACCGGACTTTTGATCGGTTCGCCGCTCATCTCAATCTGGCCCGCGATCCGCAAGTGGCCCTTGCGTCCGTCGGGATCGACTTCAAAATCAATCGGCACGAATTGTGGTTCGTGCATGTTTTCGACGGTGGAGAAGAATACGGCGAACATCGTCGCCATCGGGTCGGTGTCGCCACCCGTCATGATGGTCAGCAGGGCACCACGCTGCGCCTCGTCAGCGCGTTCGTCGACATAGGCGACGCAATCGCCATGGCCCTCGTGGATCGCGCCCGGCCATTTGAACACAGCCGCAATGGCAAGGCCCGACAGGTCCGTCTCGCCGAATTTTCCTTCGTCGATCCTCATGCCGAACACAGCATGGCAATGGGTCTTGTCGGGAAGACCACCGAACTGGCAATTACAACCATAGTCGCAACTGCAGTTGACGAGCTGCCGACCCTTCAGATTCCAGTAAGTCATGGGCGCCCCTCTTGAAAGACCGTTAAATCATAGCATGTCCGGCGGACAGGCGCAATTTTAGGGGCGCCGCGCAAGGGTCGACAAGGATGTTGCGAAGGTCCGGGCGCGGTTCAGGTGCCGGGCGGTGGCCAATCAGCCGCCAGCCCGCGCAAGGCGCTGATCGAAGTCCCGGCCCCGCATTCATCACCACACCTTTACGCGCTGGTCCGGCGCGAGATAGAGCTTGTCGCCGGGCTTGACGTTGAACGCCGCATACCAGGCGTCGAGGTTGCGGACCGTCGCGGCGCGATATTCCGCGGGCGCGTGGCCGTCGGTGGCGATGCGGTTGCGCACCGTCTCCTCGCGCGCCTTGCTGGCCCACGCCTGGGCATAAGCGATGAAGAAGCGCTGGTCGCCGGTATAGCCGTCGATCACCGGCGCTTCCTTGCCGCCGAGGGACGCGCGATAGGCATCGTAGGCGGCCGACAGCCCCGCGACGTCGGCGATATTCTCGCCAAGCGTGAGCTTGCCGTTGACGTTGACCCCGGGGAAGGGGCTGTACTGGTCATATTGCTTGGCCAGCGCATTGCCCGATTTTTGGAAGCGCGCGAGGTCGGCCGGGGTCCACCAGTTGCGCAAGCGCCCGGTTGAATCGAACAAAGCGCCATTATTGTCGAAGCTGTGGCTGATCTCATGCCCGATGACGGCGCCAATCGCGCCATAGTTGAACGCCGGATCGGCGGTGGGGTCGAAGAACGGCCTGACGAGGATCGCCGCCGGGAAGTTGAGTGCATTCTGGACCGGCAAATTAACCGCATTGACCAGTTGCGGCGGCATCCACCATTCGGCGCGGTCCAACGGCTTGCCGATCTTGGCGAGCTGATGGCGATATTCGGCGAGACCGGCTGCCTTCTGATTGGCGTAGGCGTCGGTCGGGCTGATCGTAACGCTCGAATAGTCGCGCCACTTGCTGGGGTAACCGACCCCGACGACGATCGTCCGGACCTTCTTGATCGCCTCGGCCTTGGTCGCCGGCGCCATCCAGTCGAGCCCCTCGACGCGCCTGGCGAAGGCAGCCTTTATGTTGTCGTTCAGCTTTTCGACTTCAGCCTTGGCCGCGGCGGGGAAATATTTCTCGACATAGGCCTTGCCGAGCGCGTCCGGGAGCGCACCGCTGGTCGCGTTCATCGCCTGCCGGTCGCGCGGGCGCTGTTGCGGGGTACCATTGAGCGCGGTGCCGTAAAAAGCAAAGCTCGCGTCGCGCACCATTTTGGGCAGGACGCTAGTCTGCTGGTTGAGCGTGTGGAAGGCGAGCCAGTCCTTCCACGCGTCGAGCGGTTCGGATCCTATCAAAGCGGCGAGGCGCGGGATCGCGGTCGAATGATAGGCCTGGAATTTTTGCGTGGTGCCGAGCTGCGCCGCGCCGAGCAG